>JBAXRC010000404.1:0-2678 GCA_037131415.1 bacterium
GGCTTCGGATCAGGACCTCGCGATCGTTCCCGTTGGGCTTCAATTGAACGCCGAGGAAGATGTGGGCCTCTCCGTTGGGGACGATCCGGTAATTGAATTCAGTGATGTTATGCTTGCCGAGATCCTGGCAGAAGGCGCGCAGGCTCCCGGGCCGTTCCGGCAGGGTGATGGCCAGAAGGGCCTCGCGCTTTTCGCCGAGTTCGGCGCGTTCGGAAACATAGCGAAGCCGGTCGAAGTTGATGTTCGCGCCGCTTTCGATGGCGATCAGCGTCTCGTTGCTGAGCTTGCGGCGGAGGGCATATTTCTTCAGGCCGGCCAGGGAGAGGGCGCCAGCCGGTTCGGCCACGGAACGGGTGTCATCGAAGATATCCTTGATGGCGGCGCAGATTTCGTCGGTGGAGACCCGGATCACTTCGTCCACGCAGAACCGGGCGATGCGGAAGGGCTCCTTGCCGATCTGGGCGACGGCGACACCATCGGCGAAAATGCCGACCTGCCTGAGGATGACGCGGCGTCCGGCCTTGAGGGCGGCATACAGGCAGGCGGAATCCACGGATTCCACGCCGATGACCTTGATGTCGGGGCGGAGGTACTTGATGTAGGCGGCCATGCCGGCGATAAGGCCTCCGCCGCCAACCGGAATAAAGATGGCGTGAATGGGGCCGGTGTGCTGGCGGAGGATTTCCATGGCGATGGTGCCCTGTCCGGCAATCACGTCGACATCATCGTAGGGATGGATGAAGGTTTGCTTTTCTCGGGCCTGGATTCGGACGGCGTAACGCCGGGCATCGTCAAATGTGTCGCCGGACAACACGACCTGCGCCCCGAGATTCCGGACGGAGCGCACCTTGATGTCGGGGGTGGTGAGGGGCATGACGATGGTGGCCTTGACGTTCAAGCGTGCCGCGGCGAGCGCGACGCCCTGGGCGTGGTTGCCGGCCGAGGCGGTGATTACCCCCCTGGCCCTCTGGGCGGCGGTCAGGGAATACAGCTTGTTGAACGCCCCGCGAATTTTGAAGGCGAAAACCGGTTGCAAATCCTCGCGTTTGATTAAGATGCGGTTGTTGAGTCGCCTGCTTTGGAGCCGCATGTCGTCCAGCGGGGTTTCCAGGGCGCCATCATAGACACGGGCGGAAAGGATTTTCCGGATATAGCCATTCAAATTCATATGGGCGGTAACATTAGCATGGAACAGGGAGCATTCAATTCAAGATTTTCAACCCTTCGCCCTGTTCGCCCTGTTCTGGTGTCTTGGAAAAACATGACAATTTGAAATATGGAGATTGACGCTCTTGGAGGATAGGAATATAGAGATATCATCTTACCGGATGTGTTAAATCGTTAATTAGTGAACTGTTATAGTCCTGAATTCGAAGAAGTAACGCGAAGGAGGTCGAGTCATGAATGCAAAGTTGATCAATATCGGGCATTGGATCGCGACGTTGGTTTTGGGTTTTTGGATAGCCACCCCTGTTCAGGCGCAACAGGCGCAGCCTGCGACGGCAGCACCCGCCCAGGATAAGTCGGCTCCGATGGAGGCCGAATGGAGCAATCCGCTTCCTCCCGGACGGTTGAATTTGGGGATTCACTTTGGAGATCAGCAGTCGGAGTCGTTTGGCGACATCCTGGTGCCGGTCATCCAGTTCGAGTCCGGCCTGCTGTTTGTCAATCCGCGCGGAAGCTGGAACGACAGCGACGGCCAGGAATTTAACCTGGGGCTGGGGTATCGCCATTTGTTTCCGGATCGCGAGATCATCATCGGCGGGAATATGTTTTATGATCTTCGGAATACCTCGCTTGACAACACCTTCAACCAGTTCGGGTGCGGATTGGAACTCCTGAGTACCTGGGTGGATGCCCGGGTAAATGTGTATTTACCCGAGAGCGGAAAGAAGACCGCGGATGAGTATACCACCGCAACGTCGAAAACCCAGGAGCGAGGAAATTATTGGTACGCGCCCACGGGGCAGGGGCATTTGATCACGCAGTATGGCTATGACGTCACCTCTACCTATGATGTGAAGACCTTTCAGCATTACCAGATTTCCGAGCAGGCCATGGATGGGTTTGACGGTGAAATCGGTTTCCTGCTGCCTATTCCCGTGGTCAAGGACGTTGCGGACGTCAAAGTCTTTGCAGGGTATTACGACTACAATTCCCACTATGGCGATGATATCACCGGCATGAAGGGGCGCCTGGAGATCAAGCCGATGCCATCGCTCTATTTGGATGCGGCTTGGTTTGAGGATAAGGCGCTTCTGGGGTCGAAGTATTCGGTCGGGGCCCGTCTCTCGGTTCCCTTTGATCTGGCGAACCTGAGTCGCGGCAAGAATCCGTTTGCCGGGGCCATGGATGGATTCAAGCCTGGCACAGCGAAGCCGCCCTTCGCTTCCCGCATGACGGAAATGGTGGTTCGCGACCTGCATATCCGCACCGATATGTCCGATCCCGAGGAAGTGGTGTCAGATCGTCGGATCCTTGAAAAGAAACTGACGAGCCTTGACCGGAAGGATTTCAATCTGGTGCTGGCCTCGGGGGTGACGTTCGTGGATGACGATAACCGGAGTGGCGTGGAGGATGGTTCCTGGGAGAATCCCTACCGCCAGATCAACACGGGCGTCCAGAGCGCGATTGGCACGATGGTGTATGTGCGGGACGCAGCCCAGCAGTATTATGAG
>JBAXRC010000405.1:0-2676 GCA_037131415.1 bacterium
GCCCGTTTCTATTCAGAGGGAAGTGATGCTTGATGCGGCGCGGCGCGTCTTCATGCGTGACGGCTACAAGGCATCCACCGCCCTCATTGCCCGCGAGGCGGGCGTTTCGGAAGGGTCGCTCTTCAAGCACTTCAAGAACAAGTGCGGACTCTTCCTCGCGGCCATGGATACCAGCACCGGCGAGGACACCTGGGAGGATCGCCTCCTGGCCAGTGTCGGACGGGATAACCCGCAAACAGCCCTCGAATCAGCCGGAATCCACATCCTGGAGCAGCTCCGGCTGATCCTGCCCCGCCTGATGATGGTCACCTCAAGCGGGGTCACCATTCCCAAGCATGACCATCCCGGCGAACGCCCCCCTCCCCTCCTCAAGATGGACGTGATCTGCCGTTATTTCAAGGCGGAGATCAAGGCGGGGCGGCTGGCCATGGCCTCCCCCCAGATCCAGGCGCACACCTTCCTGGGAGCCCTGTCCCACTACGCCTGGTGCGAAACCCTGTTCGGCTACCGCTCCGCGTCGCCCAGAACCTATGTAAAAACCCTCGTGGACACGATTCTCACGGCGGCAGGAACAACAAGGACTTCAAGCTTAGCAAAGAAATGATGAGGTTCAACTTATGGCACCACAGACTCTAAAGCCCCTCTCCACCGCCCTCCTGGCATTGGCCATGGCGGGCTGCGTGCAAGCGCCGCCCCCCGGCTCGTCCACGGAGACCTGGATTGCCCCCAAGGAAGCCCGCAAGCCGGACACGGTCTGGCGCGAAGTTCGCGCCCAGAAAACCGACTTGAGCCAGCCGCTCGCCCTGCCGGCCATCGCGGATATCGCGCTTCAGAATAACGCCGCCACGAAGAAGGCCTGGCACGATGCCCGCGCCGCCTCGGAGCAGGTCCGCTACGCCCAGGGATACTTCATGCCCAGCATCACGGCGGGCGCCGGCCTGACCCGGCTCACCACGGCGGCCCACCCCGACAGTTCTGACCAACACAGCCTGACCTACGGACCCGGCCTGCAGTTAAGCTACCTGGTCTGCAATTTCGGCGGAGGTCGTAGCGCGGCGGTGGAGCAGGCGTTGCAGACGGTCTATGCCGCCAACTTCACCTTCAACCGCGCCATTCAGGACACCCTGCTGGCCGCTCAAACCGCCTATTACAATGTCATTAGCGCGCAAACCGCAATCGAGGCGTCCGAAACCAACGCCCTCGACGCCAAGGCGATTCTGGATGCCGCCGTCTCCCGGCGTGATGCGGGGCTCGGGGTGGATCTCGATGTGCTACAGGCGCAAACCGGCCATGACCAGGCGCTCTTTACTCTGGCCAGCGCCCAGGGACAGCTCAAAATTGCCCAGGGTATCCTGGCACAGACCCTGGGACTTCCCGCAGACACCCCTGTATCCCTCACCCCCCCGGAAACCGCCCTGCCCACTCCCGTCAGCAAACAGGACATGAAAACCCTGATCGACGAGGCTCTAGCGCGGCGCCCCGATCTTTCCGCCCTGCGGTCCACCCTCTCCGCCCGAGAAGCCGCCATCCGGGTGGCCAAGGAATCGCGCTGGCCTTCGCTCTATGCAAGCGGTTCAGCCAACCGGAATTATTACGAGCTGTATGGTCTCAGCAACCGTGCCTCGGCCATGGACGACTGGACCTACACCGGCGGACTCAGCCTGAAATGGAACCTGTTTGACGGCTTCCAAACCCTGAGCACCACACGCACAGCCGAAGCCCAGGCTGATTCCATGCGGGCCACCCTGAAGCAGGCGGAACTCGGCGCCAGCGCTGAAATCTGGTCGCGCTTCCAGGCCTATGAGACCGCCCTGCGCAAATATGAATTCAGCGAGGCCGCCCTGAAAAGCGCCGCCGCCGCACGCCAGGCCGCCATGGACAGCTACACCTCGGGCGTCAAGGGCATCCTCGACCTGTTGAGCGCCGAAAATCAGTTAACGGATGCCCGCAGCCGCCAGATCGCCGTGCGCCAGGAAGTGTTCACGACTCTGGCGACCCTGGCGCATGCCACGGGATTGATCGAAAAAGGAAAGAATTAAGGGTCAGGAATCTCCTGGGGAATTACGCTTTGAAAGGGAAAGAATTATGAAAACAATGCTGAAAGTTTCTGGAATTCTGGTGATGGCGGCAATCGCGGGCGGATGCGGCAAGAAGGCCCCGCCTCCGGGACGGCCGCCAGCCATGGTGAAATTGGCCCCGGCGATCAAAATGACGGCTCCCGTCGTCATCACCGCCTACGGCACCACCCAGGACAAGGAGAGCGTGGATATCGTGCCGCAGGTGTCGGGCATCCTCCAATCCATCCTCGTCCAGGAGGGCGCGCTCGTGACCAACGGCCAAGCGCTCTTCCAGATTGACCCGCGTGACTACCAGATGCGGGTGCAGCAGGCGGAGGGCATGGTCGCCGTGGATCGTTCGACCCTCGAGCAGGCCCGTTCCACCCTGCAGCGCAACCAGCCGCTGCTGGAAAAACGGCTGATCTCGCCCGACCAGTTCGACACCCTCAAGACCCGGGTAGCCACTCTGGAATCGCAACTTAAGATGGACGAAGCCACCCTCGATCAGGCACGGCTCAACCTCAGCCGCTGCACCATCACCTCGCCACTTGCGGGGCTCTGCTCGAAACGCTACCTGGATGCCGGGAACCTCGCCGCCGCAGGCATGACCCGCCTGATC
>JBAXRC010000406.1:0-2665 GCA_037131415.1 bacterium
CTCGTCCTTACCAAGGACGTGCTCTACCAACTGAGCTACGGGGGCCTCGTATTCGATCTTCGCCACACACAAACAGAAAACGACAAATTCCTGCCGCCTTCATCAAATCCGGCGACAGAAAATTGCGCTCTCTGCCTAAGTTTTTTACCCCTGAATCGGGCTCAATTCGCCAAAATCAGACCGCAGAAAGTAGCACAAACGACTTTCTTGTCAAATATTTTATGAATATTTTTTAAGGCTTTCGCCTGCGATCCGGTAATTGCCAGACGGGGCGAGGAAAGTCCCGGCCCGCCACCCCGTTGATTCAGGAATCAAAAATATCAATTTATTTCAACTGAGCGCAGCAGGACGCCCATGCCGTTAACGCCCTGATAATGGCTTTATGCGAGGGAAATTTCCGCAACAGGCACTCCCTGTCGGCCAATTCAAAATCCGTAAAATCAAACCCGGGCGCTACGGTACACCCAGCAAGGGCAAAGGAGGCTCCAGGCGCCAAAACCGCCCCGAACCAAATTCCGGCGGGAATAACAGCCTGTGGTCGTTCCCCGCGCGTCAACCGGGTCCCCAGCTTGATTTGAAAATGGCGCCCTTTGTCCGTCAAACCATGGATAATGAGGGCTCCACCCGCATAGTGATGCCACATCTCATCCGACCGGATACGATGGAAGCATGAAACCTGTCCCCGCTTGAGTAGAAAATATATCGCCGTTGAAATGGAACGGCCCCCTTTGAAACGGCGAGGCAACGCTCCTGCCGGAAGGGACTCCCCCGCCCGGTACGTTTCCCGGTAATACCCGCCTTCGGGATGAGGCTGAAGTCCGAGTTTCTTGATCCAAGTCTGTGCAGTCATGGTTTGCTTCCACCACGTAAAGTGATACACGGAGAACAGGTTCTCATGCGAAAATCCTCATGTTTGCCGCATCAGTCATAAGGTCGTCCGGGACCGGTCCGGCCAGAAATGCCCTTTCGACGGCCGATTGATAATTGCCGGTATGACTGCGCCGGATGCGGCTGAATACGTCGCGGGGATCAGAAAAGGCATACGACAAATACACCCAGTGCTCCTTCATCTTATCCAACCGGTGCTGGTCACCACTCAACCACCGGCCATAGCCATCAAACAGTAATCCGTGAAATTTGACCAGACGCTCCCGGCGTACGTCCGGTGGCGGCAACCGCTCCCCCTGAATCAGTGACGGCAAAAAGGGATTCCTCAACGCGCCCCGTCCGATCATCCAGGCGGTTACCCCGGGGAGCTGTCGCTTTATTTCGGACAAACCCTCCCTGTTCGTGATGTCCCCGTTATAGACAAACGGATGCCGGCACAAGCCCAGCGCCTGAGTAGCCCGGGTAATATCCACCTCGCCATCGTACATCTGGTCAGCCGTGCGGGCATGCAGGATGATTTCCGTCAGAGGGTAACGGTTAAGGACCTCCATGACCGCCTGAAATTCATCTGGATCGTGGTATCCAAGCCGCATTTTGACGGAAAGCTGAACCGGGGAGTCCCGCATAACGCTCGCCAGAATGGCATCGATACGTTTCGCATCGGGCAGCAGGCCCGCCCCGCGGCCACGTCCCGCCACAGTGGGATAAGGACAGCCCAGATTCCAATTCACCGCTTCATGCCCCGCTGTTTTCAGCTCCCGCAATGCCGCCAGAAACGTGGGCGCATGATGGGTCAACACCTGCGGAACGGCACGAAGGGAGTGATTGTTTTCAGGGGCAATCTGCCGCAATTCAGCCGGACGAAGGGAATGCCCCTGCCGAAGCGGAAAGAAGGGGGCCACCGCGCCCTCAAAACCACCAAAACAAACCGCAAAGGCATTGCGGTAAACAACATCGGTAACCCCGCGGATCGGCGCAAGAATCAACCTGATCATCGGATGCCATCCGTCATTTTCTGAAAATCCTGCCGCCCTGAAAGAGGTTTGTCATTTTTTGTCGTGCTTCTTGCGATATTCGGAACTGTTGCGTAATTCCTTGGCGACATCGGCCTCGCTCCAGCGATTCTGCCTGATTTTCTGGACGTACAAGGCCATCCCGGATGAATCCGGATCACGCCCGAGGACGCTCTGATAGGCCCTCTTCACCATCTTCTGGGCTTCCTCGCTCGATATCCCGCCTGTCTCACGACGTTCTGAACTTTTTTTAAGATCCGAACGCACATCGCGTTCTGTCCAACCCTCGTTGACAAGCTTGTCCCGGTACGTTGACAGCCCCTCCTGGTCCGGCTCACGACCCAGAACATCCTGATAGGCCCGCCGGACAATCACCGCCGCAGACTCAGGGGTTCGTCCCTTATATTCCGCGCTGTCGCGCAGGGACTTGCGCACATCCTGCTCCGTCCAATTATCATCAATGATATGGCTCCGGTAAATCCGCAAGCCCGCCTTGTCCGGCTCCCGGTTGAGGACATCCTCATAGGCCCGCTTGACAATCACATCAGGATCATTCGCCTCCCGTGAATGCATATTTCGATGAGTTTCACCGTCCCGCCGCCCATGCCGTTCGCCGTCATCCGACTCTGACCATTTTTCTTTATGCTTCACGTTGATTGAGTTGTCCCGCTCGGATGATTCCGTCGATTTCTTGATTCCATCCAGGACGGCATCAAGAAACTGCCCGCGGGCAATGTTCCAGCTCCCCGGAACCACCCCTAAAC
>JBAXRC010000407.1:0-2660 GCA_037131415.1 bacterium
TCAGTTACAGGGGGGGGGCGTCCCCGTGGCCTTGTGCCACGGGGCGCAAAAATGTTCGGTTCCCGCCACGCAAGGTGGCGGGGCACCCCCTGTAACTGACCTCTTACGCGACTTCCGGATATTGCTTTGCAACCTTTCAGGGAAGTTTATAAAGTTCCTAAATGCATGTTGTTGGAAAGATGCCCCTGCCGGTTTTGTTGTTGAAAGATCGTGAGGCGTTCTGGGTGCGTGTCCGCAATCAGGAGCTTTGCTGGGCCGACTTGATTGGGTTGGCGGCCTTCATCGTGCTGGCTTGTGCTATCTACGGTGCCGTACTGGCGGGATGGCGTTCTCCGCTACTGGTGTCCTATGTCGCCATCAAACTGCCGGTCCTTTTCCTGGGGACGACAATACTCGTTGCCGGGTTCAACTGGATGACGGCCAGCTTGCTGGGGTCGGGGCTGTCTTTCAAGGCAACGGTTTTTTCAGTATTCGCGGCCATGACAATCAGTGGCTGGATTCTTATCAGCCTGGCGCCGGTGGCGTTGTTTTTCCTTTTGTCCGGGGTTCCCGGTTCGGGCTCGCATGATGAGCTGCGTTATGCCCACAATTCGATTCTCCTGACGCACATTGTCATTCTGTCCCTGGCCGGGTTTGGCGGCAATATGGCCCTGTTGAAGGGGTTGCGCCGGGTGGTGCTGCCGCGATGCCCTGCGGGTTCGTTGTTTGTGCTGTGGGTGGTGGCCTTTGCGTTTGTCGGATGCCAGATGTCCTGGATCCTCCGGCCATTTGTGGGGAGTCCGTTCTATCCGGTTGCCTGGATGAGGCCGGATTGCCTGGAGCGGAATTTCTATGAATTTGTGTTTAGGGAAGTGTTGCCGTACCTGCTTACGGGTTCCAAATAAAAGGGAGAGCCGACCATGAATGAAGATTCGATGATGAGTTCAGGAAGTCCGATACCGCCGCCTTTGAATGGTGATCACGTGCCGAAACCGGAAAACATTGTCACGGCGCTGCTGAAATCCCCCGAGGCTGTCGTGGAGGTGATTGCCAGCGGGAAGAACGCGCTCGGGGGCGGCGCGGTGTTGCTCGCTGCCGCCGTGGTGTTCCATGCGTTGTTTGGCCTGGCAATGGGGTTATTCGGGGGGTGGCCGGTTGCCCTGATGGATATGGTGAAGGTGCCGTTGACGGCAGTGTGCGCGTTGCTGTTGTGCTATCCGGCGCTTTATGTCTTTGCCTGCGTCGGCGGGGCGCCGCTGACGTTTGCACGGGCTTTTGTGCTGGGTGCGTCCTGCCTGGCCCTGCTGGGGTTGATCCTGGTGGGGTTGGCGCCGGTGGCATGGTTGTTTTCCGTGTCGACGGAAAGCGTGCCGTTCCTGACCATGCTGGTGGTGTTTATCTGGGCCGTGGCGGCCTCGTTTGCCGTTGGGTTCATTGCGAAGCTGCAGCGGCATGTGCTGTTCCGCCAGGCCACGGGGATCAAGACATGGTTCTTTATTCTGGCACTGGTGACCCTCCAGATGGCAACCTGCCTGCGCCCGATGCTGGTGAAGCCGGAGGCCGGGTGGTGGACGGGCGGGAAAATGTTCTTCCTTTCGCACTTCGGCTCCACATTTGACGCCCCTGAAAAACCGAAACGGTGATGCACCGGCAGTGTGAGCCCTTGTTCGGATTTACCCCGGAGCGGGCAAAATCGATGGCTATTTCTGCCGGCCTGGATTGGGGTCTCTGGCTTTGTGGGGTGCGAACTGTCATGGCGCCTGAGTCCTTGCCTGCGCGGACCTACTCCTCCGCACGTTGTGAGCCGCCAATATTTTGAGGGGAATTTCTGTGAATATGTCTATTGCGCATTGCCGTGAAGGTGAAGACGCGGCGACTGGGGACTAAAAAACTCTTGGGATTTCTTTGTGTCCTGACAGCGAGGATGTGTTTTTTTAGGGGGGTTTCGCGAAAGCCGCAAAGGGGTAATGTTTTGGATTTAATCATCAGTAATTTGCGAATCGCCGTTGAACGGGACGGGCTTGAGGAATATGGCAAGGCCGCGTCAGCCAAGCTGAAGCTCAGTGTGCCTGATCTCAGCGTTGTCAAAATTCTCAGCAAATCATTGGATGCGACGAATGAAGAGCAGTTCTTCTTTCTCGTGTCCATTGTCGTCAGGGTGCCGGATTCTTTTGCCAACGAGGAGGGGTTCCCCCTTCATGCGGAGGCGGCAAGGCCGGGCAGGACCGCCGCCATTCCCGCGGAAAGGCCGGTCATCATCGGCTTTGGTCCTGCCGGGATGTTCGCCGCGCTCGAGCTTCTCGATCATGGAATTAAACCCCTGATCTTCGAGCGGGGAAAAAGAATCGAGGAGCGCGATCTCGACATCCTGGGATTTATCCGGGACAGGACGCTGGATCCCGAGTCCAATATCCAGTTTGGGGAAGGCGGGGCCGGTTCCTATTCCGATGGGAAACTGTTCTCGCGAATCAATAATTCGCCTTATGCCAACAGGGTGCTGGATACCCTCATCAGGTTTGGCGCGCCGGGGGAAATCGGATACCTCCGCAAACCCCACCTGGGGACTGATGTCCTGCGCGGGATTGTCCGCAACATCAGGAATCATATCCTCTCCCGGGGCGGCGAGATCCATTATTCCTCGCGGTTGACGGATGTGCTTGTGTCCGATGGCATGGTAACAG
>JBAXRC010000408.1:0-2655 GCA_037131415.1 bacterium
GAAGGCTCGAATTCCCTGGCCAGGTGCGTGTACAGCATCAGGTACTGGGTCGGGCCGAATGAGCCGGAGGTCCCGAAGTTCAAGTGCTGCAGGCCGGTGGCCCGCTCCAGCCGGTCGCTCATGCGATCCTCGGTGGCCACGCTCCAGCCTTCCATGAAGGAGTCGCCCAACACGGCCACGCGCTTGATCCCCTTGGGTGACTTAGCGCGCTCCCGGTCCCTCATGCCCCAGGAGTTGGCGTGATAGGTGAGGTTGCAGTCGGGTGAGACGTGCTTGAACGAGGAGTGTGGATCGTGCCAGACCCCGAACCAGGGATTGGTGTCGGCCCAGAAGCGTGAGCCGATGTTGCTGAGGCAGTAGGCGGGGCGGCCGATCTTCAGTTTTCCGGAGGAGCAGAGCCAGGCGAGGCCGGCCTCGAGCAGGATGAATGTCAGGAGGAGGCTGATGGTGAGGCGCAGGAGTAGTTTCAGGAGCGATTTCATGATGGCTATTCGAGGTCCTTGTTTTTCAACACGGTCCAGACTCCATTCTTCTCGTACAGGTTATACCAGATGATCCCGTGTTTATCGCACACCTGATGGCGCAATGCGCAGGTTTTTTCGATTTCAGCGGGATTGAGGTCAGGGAAAAAATGATACTTCCCGACGGTCTCGATGTTCGCATAGTTCCATGTCCTTGATAAATCCGGCAACGGCAGGGCGACTTCGGCATGGTCCAGTGAGGAGGGATGCACGGGCGAAAAGGCCAGGTGATAGATGTATCCCTGCATCATTCGGGGGAAATTTACGGATTGGACGTTCTTTTGTTTGTTGAGAAACCGCATGACATCGGGCACGCCCTGCTGCAGCCAGCCCTGAAGAAAAAGATTATTCCGTGCCAGGCCCTTCATCGTCTTGACGGATGACTGGCAGAGGCCAAAGACGAGCAGGGCGGCGAGAATCGGGGCCAGTGCTTTTACCGGGAGGCGACGAAGCAGATGCCAGGCGGCGGCACAGCCCAGCGAGGTTACCAAAATCACTTGAAGCAGCAGGTGGGTCATCCGGGAGGTGTACATATGCTGGATGAACAGGGCGCCCGCGAGCGGCGCAAGCAACAGTCCGCCCAGCATCCAGAGCGAGACCCGGCGCCAGTGGGCGGCCTCAGCGGGGCTATGGGGCCGGTTCAGCACCGACAGGAGTCGGTGTGGAGCCACGATGGCGCCGATCAGGGCGATGATCCCGAGCAGATAGAAGGGGATCAGGAAATGCTGGATGTGGGGCACATCCGGGATCTGGTGAAGCGGCAGCATCTTTGGGGAAGTGAAAAGGAACGGGAACGATAGGTATTCCCAATAGTTTTGCCAGAAGCTGGTCCAGCCGTGACCGGTGTAGAAGACGCTTTCCTTGGAAAAGCGCCCGGCGGTGGAGGGGTTGACCATGCGCGGCAGGATGGCCAGGAGCATGAAGAGGGAATAGCTTCCGCCCGTGATGAGAACACGCAGCCAGTTCCTCCGGCTCCAAAGGAGCAGGCCGAGACCGATCATCAGCGGGGCGAAGAAATACTGCGAGAGGTATTGGTGGGTCCACATGAAGAGCATGAAACCCGTCAGGATGGCGGCTCCATAACGACGGCGGGTCTCCGACGAGGGGGCCAGGAGACGAATCATGAGGAGCATCCCGGCAACCTGGAAGAACGTGACAAATCCGGGGCTGACAGCCCATCGTGAGAAAAAGATGTTCCAGGGCGATGAGGCCAGCAATGCGGCACCGAACAGGCCGGTGGCACGGCTGCGGAAGAGACGGCAAAGCAGCCACCCGAACAAGGGGATGGCAGCGATATTCAACAAGGCGCAAGGAAGCCGCGCGGCAAGTTCCGTTGGACCCAGCAGGGCCACAAAGGGGATTGTCAGGTAGGCCTGCAGAGCGGAGGGATAGTCTCCGAACTGGCCGGAATTGAGGGGCCAGTGGGCACCATGGTGTTCGGTGCCGGTGGTCAGGAGGCTCCAGGCATCATACAGGTTCACGGCCTCGTCCTGGCCAAATCCGCCGGGGTAATCCCCCAGTTTGGCCAGGCGCAGGCCTGCGCCCAGCAGGGTGATCAGGGCAAGGGCCAGGATGAATCCGCTGGTACGGCGGTGAATGAAATCATTGAACCATGAAGACGTAGACATGAATTGAGACATCAGCCTACCACTGCTCCTGCGCCCTGAATAATTTCACGTCGAGCGGCGAGGTGGGCAGGTTTTTCAGAATGTCGGAAACTACCCTGGTCTCGCCGGGGAGACGCAGGAAGGGGCGGACATCGGCGAGGGGTTGCACCACGAACCTGCGCTGGGTCCAGCGGGGATGGGGAAGATCAAGGGTTCCGGTGGTCTGCTGGATGGTGTCGGCATACAGGATGTCGATGTCAATGGTCCGTGGGGCATTTCGGTCCCCCGTGCGAACGCGCCCCATATCCGCCTCGATCGTATGGATGGCATCCGACAGCGCTGAAAGCTCCATCGAGCTCTCGATGATGATGACCGTGTTGAGGTAATCGAGGGGGATATATTCGGGCTTCACATCCACAGGCTCGGTTTCGTAGATCGGCGCCTTGGCCACGACGCGGGTTCCGGGCAGGCGGGAAACGCGGCGGGTCGCCTCTCGGAGATTCTCCAGGCGCTGATTCAGGGTAGAT
>JBAXRC010000409.1:0-2651 GCA_037131415.1 bacterium
TCTACAGTGGTACACGACCTCCGAATGCAGTAAAATGCCGACCGGAGATTGAGCTCACGGACACACACCTGTTAAAACCGCGAGAAACCAGCAATTTCAATTCGAAAAACGATGCCAGAACGGTTCCGGGAAAGCAAGATCATGATTAGGGAGTAATGGGTCAGTATAGGAGGTGCCCCGCCCTTTGCGTGGCGGGAACCGACCATTTTTGCGCCCCCACTGTAACTGACCCTTACATTACAGCTATAAGGCCTCCTTATTGAACAGGAGAGGGCGAATACGTGAAAACAGCTCCAAAATAATAGAAGACAAATGCAGTCCTGTTTTGTATTGTAACCCGCATGCCATAGTCTGAATCTCCTCTACAGTGGTACACGACCTCCGAATGCAGTAAAATGCCGACCGGAGATTGAGCTGGCAATAACGAGAACGTTTCGCGGGAGGAATGAACAATGGATGTGATTACCCTGAGCCGGTTGCAGTTTGCATTGACGAGCGCTTTTCATTTCCTGTTTGTCCCTCTGACGCTGGGCCTTTCCGTCCTCGTCGCGTTCATGGAAGTCCGTTACTGGCTGACGGGGCGGGAGCTATACCTGAGGATGACGAAATTCTGGGGTAAACTGTTCCTGATCAACTTTGCCCTGGGGGTTGTCACCGGAATTACGCTGGAATTCCAGTTTGGAATGAACTGGGCGGAATATTCCCGCTATGTAGGGGATATCTTCGGGGCACCGCTGGCGATTGAAGCCTCCGTTGCCTTCTTTCTCGAATCAGTATTTATCGGGGTCTGGATTTTTGGCTGGAACAAGATTTCAAAGGGAAAGCACGCCCTCTCCATCTGCCTGGTGGCGTTCGCCACCAATCTATCGGGACTTTGGATCCTGTTGGCGAACGGCTGGATGCAACATCCGGTCGGCTACGTGATCCGCAACGGCAGGGCCGAGATGGTGGATTTCATGGCAATGGTGCTGAACCCCAACGGTTTGCTGAAATTTTTCCACCAGATCGCATCCGGTTATACCGTGGCCGCCTTCTTTATCATGGGTATCTCCGCCTGGCATTTGCTACGCAAGAATGAACCCGTCTTCTTCAAGGCGTCCTTCAAAATCGCCGCCCTATTCGCCCTCTTCTCCGGTCTGGTCAATGGATTGACGGGCGACATGTCCGGTGTCGCCGTCGCCAAAACCCAGCCGGCGAAACTGGCAGCCATGGAATCGCTCTGGGAAACCAAGTCCGGCGCGGGAATGCACCTGCTGATCATTCCGGATGCCGCCAACGAGCGGAATGCGCTTGAGCTCATCACCATCCCCAACGCGCTCAGCCTGCTGGCCACCCATAGCCCCGGCGGCGAGGTCAAGGGCCTGAAGGATTTCCCAAAGGATGAACGTCCGCCCGTCTGGCCGGTCTTCCTCAGCTTCCGCCTGATGGTCGGACTCGGCACCCTGTTCCTGGCCCTTGGGCTGCTGGCCGTTTGGTTCTCCCTGAAGGACCGGCTGGAGCGTTACCCGCTCTTCCTGAAACTGCTGGTCTGGGTTATCCCCCTGCCCTATCTGGCCAATCAGGCCGGCTGGATTGTGGCGGAAATGGGACGCCAGCCCTGGATCGTGTACGGGGTGATGAAAACCTCTGATGCGGTTTCCAAATCGATTACTGTGGGCCAGGTGGCCTTTTCCCTCACGGGCTTCGTCCTGCTCTATACCCTGCTGGGCGCCATGGATATTTTCCTGCTGACAAAATATGCACGGAAGGGACCCGACAGCGTCCTGCCGGAAACAGCCAACCTGAAGAAACGGGAGGTGTGACATGGAATTGCAAGTAACGTGGTTCATCCTGTGGGGCGTATTGTGGGCGGTTTATTTCATGCTGGACGGCTTCGTCCTGGGAAGCGGCATGCTGCAGAACTTCCTGGCACGGACCGACACCGAGCGGCGAATGGTCATTAATTCCGTCGGCCCGGTCTGGGACGGAAACGAAGTGTGGCTGCTCACGGCAGGCGGCGCAACCTTTGCCGCCTTTCCCACCACCTATGCCCTGATGTTCAGTTATCTTTACACCGCTCTGCTGCTCCTGCTCTTCGCCTTGATTGTGCGAGGAGTGTCATTTGAGTTCCGGGGAAAGGTACAGGATGATCGCTGGAAGGGTGCATGGGACCGGGCGATCCTGGTCTCCAGCTTCCTGCCAGCCCTGCTGTTCGGCGTCGCCTTCGGAAATATCTTTGCCGGCCTGCCGATGGATGCCGCCGGCTACCACGGCTCATTCCTGTCGTTGCTGAACCCGTATGGAATCCTGACGGGCGTTCTTTTCGTCCTGCTGTTCCTGACTCATGGGGCGTTATACCTGTCAGTCAAAACGGTGGGAGACCTCAAGACCCGTGGCGTGACAGCGGCATCCATCCTCTGGATTCCCCTGGTTGTGGTGGCCGTGGCCTTCCTGGTCGCGACCTATCCGGCGACGCATCTGTTCGACAACTACCTGCGCCATCCCGCCCTTCTCACGGTTCCTGTCCTCGCGGTGCTGGCGCTCCTGTCAATCCGGGTATTCCTGGCCAAGGGTCGGTTACTGTCGGCGTTTGCGGCATCCTCCCTGACCATCCTGCTGGTGGTGGCAACTGGCCTGGTGGGACTCTTCCCCAACCTGATCCCGTCTTCCAC
>JBAXRC010000410.1:0-2634 GCA_037131415.1 bacterium
GGGGCAGATTAAGGCGTGAAAACCGCCCTCACCATCGCCGGCTCGGACAGCGGCGGGGGGGCCGGGATTCAGGCGGACTTGAAAACCTTCACGGCCCTGGGTGTTTTCGGCACCACCGCCATCACCTGCATCACGGCACAGAATCCGGGTGCCGTGACGGGGATCGAGGCCGTCTCATCGAAACTGGTCGCCGCCCAGATCAGGGCCGTCACCACCGGCTTCCCGGTATCGGCCGCCAAAACCGGCATGCTCTTCTCGGCGGAACTCATCCGGACCGTTACCCGGGTCCTGAAGACGGTCGAGGTCGGCCCGCTGGTGGTCGACCCCGTGATGATCTCCACCTCCGGAACCCGCCTGCTCCGCGCCGACGCCATGGAGACGCTTATGCGGCAACTCCTCCCCCTCGCCACGGTCATCACCCCCAACCGGCACGAGGCCGAACTCCTGGCCGGATACCCCATCCGGACCCTGAAGGATCTCCAGAAAGCCGCCCGCGACATTTCCGCGCGATTCCAGACCGCCTGCGTCGCCAAGGGCGGCCACCTGGCGGGCGGCGAGGTTGTGGACGTGTTGTGCGTGGATGACGAACTCACCCTCTACACCGCACCCCGCGTCCGCATCCGGAGCACCCATGGCACCGGCTGCACCTTCTCCGCCGCCCTCACCGCCTCACTGGCCAAGGGCGAAGACCTCCATGAGGCCACCGCCATCGCCAAAAGCTTCGTCACCGAATCCCTCCTCCGGGGAATGCGGTAATATCAGTTGATTATAGCTATACTGCTATTATATATAGCATGTGACTATTTTACCCAGGAGGCCCTTGACAGGACTGGCGCTTGCCGTTGTGACCGGAACCGGGCTCGGGCTTGGGGCGCCCCAGCCCCCGGCCATGCTCCTACTGGGTTCAGCCGGTCTGCTGGCTTTGGCGATTCTCTGCCTGATCCTCCCGCGCGCAGGCTCCCTCTCGACCCTCTTCCTGCTCGCCACCACCCTGACCCTGGCCTGGGCGAATGCGACACCAACTGACGCTGGACAGAAAATCCCCGAACTCATCCGGTTACCCGGGGGGGCCAATATCATCGGCATCATCAACGATGAGCCGGTCTGCGTCTCGCAGCGCGGGGAAAAAGCCACCTGGAAGTTTCCCGTTGAGGTGGAAACGATCCGGGCGAGTTGGAGCAATGACTGGCAGGAGACGCGGGGAAAAGTGAGGGTCCGGCTGTTTGCGACCCCCACCGACCGCATCCCCTCTTATGGCGAACGCTGGTCATTCCGGGGCTACCTGGCCCAGTCAATATACAAACAGGGGCGCGCCAAGGGAAAACCCGGCGGCCTCTTCTTTTCCGGTACCGCCCGAAAAGCCCGGTTCCAGGCTGGCAACAAGGGAAATCCCCTCGTGGAGAAATGCCTGGAGGGCCGTTCCTGGGCAGGCAGGATCCTGTCCGAGGGCATCACCGACCGTCCCGCCCAGAACTGCATCCTGAGCTCCATTCTCCTCGGCTACTACAGTCAACTCCCCCGCGATCTCTATCAGGCCTTCGCGAACACCGGCACACTTCATGTCTTTGCGATTTCAGGATCTCACGTGGTGATCTTCGCTGCCGCCGTCATCTTCATCCTTGCCGCCTGCGGCCTGCCGCGGACCGTCTGGATCCTCTTCCTGGGGCCACTGCTGGCCATCTATATCGCCATGACAGGACTCCAGCCCAGCGCGGTACGGGCAGGCATCATGGCGGCGATCTACTGGTTTGCCCCGCTCATTGGACGTAAGTCCGACATCTACACCACTCTCGCCGCTTCGGCCATCTTCATCCTGGCCGTGCAGCCCGAGGATCTCACCAACATCGGCTTCATCCTGTCCTACGTTGCCGTCTTGGGCTTGGTACTACTCTGTCCGGTTTTTATGGATGTTCTCCACCGCTGCTTCCCGCATGATCCCCTCAAGCTGGAGCCCGACCCCAGGTGGCAGGAAATCCTCCGCACCCTATGGCTGCTTTTTGCCGATATGTTCTCCGTCTCCCTGGCCGCCTGGCTGGTGACCATGCCCCTGACGATCCTCTTCTTTGGAAACTTCTCCCCGATCGGCCTGCCGGCCAACCTGCTGGTCGTCCCCCTCTCCTCGCTGGTCATCATCACCGGCGTGCTCTCGCTCACGCTGGGCTCGTGTTTCCTGTTCCTCGCCGACCTCTTCAACCACGCCAATCTGGCCTTGATCGTGTTGATGACCGAATCCACCCGCTGGTTTTCCGCCATCCCCCACGGCTACATGAATGTCCCGCCAATCCCCCTCTGGGCCGCATTGGCATTCTATGGCGTGTTGATCAGCAGCCGCTTCGCGATCTGGGTTTATGCAGAGGAGAAGACAAATACGCCGATGGAGGAAGAATCCTAATCTGCCTTTGGAAGAAGAGAAGGGACGGGTTGTTAGTCTGTTACTCGCGTTTCCGCCCGTCGATTGTTGTTCTGGAATCATATCTGCCCTATCCGGATACGCCGATTTCGGTCGACTTGACACTCTGTCGACCACATTTCCGCTACGAAATCAGCACGGCTTCTAGGAAAGTACACCCGATCCGCTCCGCCATGGCAATAGCGAACGACCCGGCCTTGCACCGGGCAATGAACACACCAGGA
>JBAXRC010000411.1:0-2627 GCA_037131415.1 bacterium
GGGTCACTCGGAGGTTCAAGGCTGACGTTCTGCAAAGAAGATGATGAAGAGATTACTCATTCTTATCGGGGCGTACGTCGCGGGCACGGTCACGGGAGGAATCCTCGGCGCAGCGGTCTGGCCGGAACCATCTCGTTTGTCCGATCTTCCGGGCTTTCTCATCATGGCCCCGCTGTTCCAGTTCGTTGCCGCAGTCTGCAGTCTGTCTGGCCGCGCCCCCGGAGCTGCTCACACGGGCGCACAACCTATCCCCCTCCTTCTGTTGTCAGCGTGCCTTCTGCTGGCCGTTGTCTCAGCAGTTTGGTACTGGAGAAGTCGAAAGACGCTGGCTCTCGTTGTCTTCGGTCTTTCCGTGGCTGCTCTGAGTCTGCCTGGCACAAACATGCTCTATGCAGCAATATCGACGTGAAATGATGACATTGCAGAACAAAATTTCGCAGCGTACGTCGCGAAGCCGCGCCGCCGCTGAAAATTGACGTTGGCACTGAGTAATAAATCATGAAAATAATCAGGACGATTTGGTACTTATGCGGATTGATGAGCGTTGCAGTATTGGCGCTTTCAGCAATGACGGTCGTTCCTGAAGGGGAACGCGAAAGAAACATCGCATGCATCGGTGGCTTGTTTCTGGCAGGATTTCTGGCGTGTGCAGGAATTTGGCTGGGTGCTCGACTCAAACGTAATCCGGCTGATCCGTTCTTGATGTCGAATGGCTGGACGCGCATCATTCTTGCCGTGGCAATTATACTGACAATCGTGGTTATTTTCGGGGTGATAGGATGATAAATCTGCCAACCACACCTCGCTCCGTACGGCTCGCAAGCTCGCCGCCGGAGAAGGTGATCGTTCTGAGCAAGAGACGATGAAAAAGAAATGCCAGAAATGCGGTGAAGAATACACCATTGGCCAGTTGTCGTTTGATCCCGGGCTATGCAAACAGTGCAAACCTGGCTTTTTGGGGATCCCACTTTGGATGCAGTCGTGCGAGGCCGGCACCAGAGATCTCTGGGGAACTCTGTTGGTCATTCATATTGTTCTGTTATTTCTGTCTGGATTGATCCTTGACTGTGGGGCGCTTAGTGTTCCCCTCGGGATTTACTGCATGACTGTAATCGCATATCTTACAGTCCGAGTCGTGATCGCGCGGATCAAAGGTTTTCCCGTTTTAACGAAGTGTCAGTCAGTGATGCTTTTACTTCTTCCAGTTTGGGGTCCAGTGTATATGATTCCGTTGTTTTATTTGGTGCAAAGACTTCGATGGGGTGCTTAAAGAAGAAGGAACCGCTCAGAACCAGCTCTTGGACCGCTACGGCTCGCACGCTCGCCGACAGGTCAAGAGCAACGTTCGCTATGGAAATAATATGAGAATAATTACCTCTGCAATACTACTAGCCGTGCTTTTCGCAAATTGGTCCGCAAGTGGAATCGAGGCTAAAACGCTCAGTCTCGGGATGTCGCAGGCGGAGATTTCGGAAAACCTCAAGGGAACTGGAATGTACCAGTTCTCCTGCCTGATGGAGACGAACGTAATTAACTGTGTTAGCTACTCCTTTGGCGATAGGTTGATCCGCTACTTCTTTCTATTTAAGAATGAGCGATTGATTTCAATTCTTGACCCCAGTCTTTTATATATTGATGCATTCGAGGAAAAACCAAATCCGAACCCAAAGTATCCAGGAACGAAAATTGAAATTCGGAAACCATGGAAAGATGAAGACTTCATGATTGGTGTTCTTAAAGCCGAAACGATGTCTCCCGAAACGCTTTCAGTACAGATCAAAACGAGACTTGAAAAAAAGAAGAACCGCAAGACAAGCTACAATGTTCTCCCTGCTTTCGTAATCTTGGCTCCCCTTATCATTCCTGACATGATGGCCCGAAACAAGAAAGACGAGGCTTGGCTGAACAAATTCGATCCGTTCAAAATAAAGATCGGCGCAAAACGGGAAGACGTTGAAGCCGTCTTCGGTAAACCATTATTTGTTGCGCAACACGCTGGTGCAAATCGTGTCACTCACGCCTATGGTCCGGCTGAACTACTGTGGCGAGACAAGACGCGCGTCCGTTTGGGCTCGATTAATAAGCGATTTTGGGAGGCAGTGGTATATGAGAACGATGTCGCTATTAGGGTTTTTAGCAATGACCTATTCAACGATGAAAACATCGTGCAGTTTCAGAACGAAGTGAAGCAATAAAGGGCGAACAAGGCGGCGGACACGTACGGTGAACCCTGGCGGGTTCACCTCCGGTCACCGCCAACGTTGGAACAGAGAGATTGATAAAAAATGAAATTCATTTTGTATGCCGTTCTGATTGCCATGGTCGGGTATCCCTTGTGCAAGTTGGCCAAAAAGATGGGGCATAACCCTCTGGTGGGTCTCTTCGTTCTCGTGCCGGGGCTAAACATTGTCATGTTGTACTTGGCGGCATCAACCAAGTGGCCGATCGAATACGAATGCGACGCATTGCTTGAGGAAAACCGGAAACTGAAACAGAAAGAAAAATGATTCCAACAAGGTCAGCCAGGCTAGAACCCGCCCTGCGGGCTCATTCAGCCTGCTGACCAACGTTCGGAAGGAATTATGAATAAATTGATCAATGCGGTAAAATGCATCATTGCGATAGCA
>JBAXRC010000412.1:0-2624 GCA_037131415.1 bacterium
ATGCAGTTAGGCCCGCACGACTGGACGGTTACCGAATTGCCTAATGGGCTGATGAATATGCGATAGGGTAACTTTAACCGAAATGGATCAGTCATAGATTGACCCGGCACAATATCCTCCGTGAAATTCTGCCCTTGCTGGCTGACGAGCAATTGAATCAATGCGCTATTACCGTTCGTATAAACAATGTCGGCATTGCTGTTCTGCATCGGCCAGGATGTATTGACGGCATGATAAGCGCGAATGGCTGTTGCCAGCGCTTTTGATTCGGTCGTGGCCCGTTTTATCTTTGCGCTTTGCATGATTCCCGTAAAGGCCGGCATGAGAATACCAACAAGGATAGCAATAATTGAAATTACAATAAGGATCTCAAGCAATGTAAATCCTCTTTTCCCCGAACTATTCATCATGTCCCCTTTGGGTGATGCGCATCCTCATTCCGCGCTACCAGCTCTTTATGTCGTCTGCCTGCTGGGCTGCCGTACCGTCAAGCCCGTCCTGCCCCTTAGACCACACAGCCACGTCCCTTTTAAAAGTTCCATGAGGGGTCGTTACAGAGCCGTCCCCGCAAACAACTTTGTAGATATTTTTCCAGGGATCCAGAAAAGCCCCAGCCGCCAAGGACACCTGACTGAATTCATAGTAACAAACGCCAGCGGAATTGGTTCCATTAAGGAATTTAAAGTAATTTCCAGACACATCTCCCCCTCCCCCCGAAAAAGGGCTCGGCCACACGCGATAATCGAGCAGGACCACCTTCAGCGCAGTATTGAGCTGATGAACTTCGCTTCGGGCTTTTGTTTCTTTCCCCCTGTCACGAGCAGCCTTGAGTACAGGAAAGAGGAGCCCCGCCAAAATCCCGATGATTGCGATCACGACAAGCAACTCAATCAACGTGAACCCGCAAACCAAAAACTCTCGTTTGACCGTTTTTATATTATTAGTGTTCATGGAAATTAATCTCGTGAAGTCACGCCAATGTCATCCCCGCCCCCACCATTGTCTTCCTTATTTGGCCCCTCCGACCATAACCTATACTGCTGGTAATCCGGAGGGATGCACTGGTAGTGGATCTCGCTCCCCCATGCATCGCTGATCGTATGACAGCTGTTTGTAAACTGAAAGTTGAAGGCCCCGCCGTTATTGCTATAGATGGGCATGCCCATCCCCCCTATCCCCTCCAGATAGTGCTGCCAACGAGCCGCCTCGGCATCAGGATTGTGGTAAGCCCCGTTGAAAATGTAATAAACAAGCCCCGTGGTATAGTGGAGATCATCAGGGGGAGTCGGCATGCTCGCCACCGACTGGTTCTCATATTCATAATAAACCGAGCTTACCGGCGGATAGATCCCGTAAGTCGTATAGTAGGCTCCAAGCGCATTCTTCACCTGTTCCAGAATCTGCATGGTTTGAGCCTGCCCTGCTTTTCTGGTCGCTACTCCGATAATATTAAAGGTTATCCCCATGAGGATCAGGATAATCGCCACCACCACCAGAAGCTCAATCAGGGTAAACCCCCCGTGCCGAAATCCACGGCGCAGCCGATCCTGCGTTTTCGAGACAGCCTCTGTTTTCATGATTCACCCACCTCCGATAACCATTAACAAACAACCCGCACCGTGTCCTCAACCGCTCAGGTTCCCGATGATCGAGATCAACGGCAGGAACATGGCAATGACGATTGTACCCACCACCACGGCCAGGAAAATAATCATGATCGGTTCGATAACGGAGGTCAGGGCTTCCACGGCGGTATCGACTTCGTCGTCGTAGTTCTCGGCGATCTTCATCAGCATCTCGGGCAGGGCGCCGGTTTCCTCGCCAACCTGGATCATGCTCACCACCATGGAGGGGAACACGCCCGAGGCTTCCAAGGGAACCACGATCGTTTCACCCTCCTTCACGCTGTCATGCACCTGGGCGACCGCATTCGACAACACCGCGTTATCCGTCACTTCCTTCACGATATTCAGGGCCTGCAGGATCGGCACACCACCCGTCAGCAGGGTGCCGAGCGTCCGCGCGAAATTCGAAATGGCCGTCTTGCGCACCAGGCTCCCGAAAACCGGAAGCCTCAACTTGATCCGGTCCAGCGCCTGCATGCCTTTTTTGGTCTTGGCCAGGACCTTGAACGCCACAACGAGCGCGATAATGCCCGCCAATCCGATATACCATTTGGAGGCAATGAAGGTGCTGAGCCCGACCACCATCTGGGTCAGAATAGGCAGGGGCTGTCCCTGCAGGAGATCATCGAAGATTTCCTTGAATTTCGGGATCACAAACACCATCAACACCGCCAGGATCAGGGAGGCCATGACCAAAACCACCAGGGGATAGACCATGGCGCCCTTGACCTTGTTCCTGATTTTCTGGCTTTTCTCCATGAACTCGGCCAACCGGGTTAATACCGTCTGGAGCGCGCCGGACGCCTCGCCGGCGCGGCACATATTGACATAGAAAGGCGTATAGACCCGCGGAAATTGCGACAGTGCCTCGGCAAAGGTGCTTCCGCTCTCAACCGATTCGGCCATGCCCTGCAGTGCGGCACGGAACTGGGGAGTCTTCTCCTGCCGCTGAAGCACATGAAGCCCCCTGAGCAAGGGCAACCCGGCATCCACCAGCGT
>JBAXRC010000413.1:0-2610 GCA_037131415.1 bacterium
GGCTCGGTGGGTTCCGCAGGGGTTATTTCCGGGGCTGGCTCGGTGTTGGCTGGGGATTCGCCGGTGGGATCCTGGACCACCGTGGTGGCGACGGGGGCGGGTGCTGGCTCCGGGGACGTGTCGGGGATTTCGGGCACCACCGCGGGGACTACCGGGGTAGACGTGGGTTCCGGCACCGACAGGGGCGATACTGGGGGAATTTCCGGTGGCTCGGGATTCACGGACGTGGGTGCTGGTTCCGGCGGCATCTGGGGTTCGGAAGGCTCCTCGGGCGCTACCTTCGGAGCTGGCTCTGTAATGGCCGGGGATTCGTCGGTGGGGGCCTGGATTACCGGGTTGGCGGCTGGCTCTGGCGTCACCTCGGGAATGATTGGCTCTGGTTGCTGTTCTGGGGGCACCTCAGGTTGTTCGGTGTCGGCGGTGAGCGCTGGCTCAGTGGTGGCCGGCAGTGGTGTTTCGGCGACTGGCGATTTGCCAAGGAAGGTTCCTTTCTTCAGGGCACGGCCGAAGTCGTTCGGCTGGTAGCCGAGTTGGCTGATGGCGGCACGGATCCGGGTCTGAGTTGCCGGGGCGATCCGGTGGCGATCGGCGGTTCCAGTCACGACGAAAGAGACGGTCGACTGGGAGACGCCAGCGGCTCTGGCTACATCGTGACTGGTGCAAGGTGAACTCATTGCTAATACATATAAATAAAGGTTATTGCGAAAAGCAAGAATGGAAAAACGAGGTGGGAAAGGGGCGGAGTGAGGGGGGAGGATCAAGGGCATTGGTTATTTGTTATCGGGGAGTTGCACCCCTTCAGTGTGCAGGGTGTGGGCATGAAGATACTCTTCCAAAACGCTTCCTCCTCGCTGCTCGACGTGTGTGCCAACCCCAAATGGTTCGGCGCCGTTCCCGGTATCACCGCCGTGCTGCACACTTGGACCCGGCAACTCGAATACCACCCCCACATCCACTTCCTTGTCACGGGTGGCGGGCTTGCCCCCGATGGATCCTGGCGTGAGCCCGATGACAAATTCCTGGTTCCGGTCCACGCCCTGTCCGATGTCTTCAGGGCCCGTTTCAGGGTGATCCTCAAGACACGCTACCCCGAACTCTTCGAGACGATCCCGGCCAAAACCTGGTCATCGGAATGGGTTGAGAAGGGTCTGAGTGCCCAGCGAATATTCCAAGACTTACGGGCGGATCATGGATTTACCGGCGGGTACGATTCAGTGAAACGGTATGTCCGGCGACTGACAGCCGGTCAGCCTGAACGAGTCTACCGCATGGAGTGCGAACCGGGAGCGGAAGCCCAGGTTGACTTTGGTCTGGGTGCGCCGGTGTTGGTGGACGGACGCAAGCGCAGGACCTGGGTGTTCAGGATCGTGTTGTCACACTCCCGCAAGGCCTACAGCGAGGCAGTCCGGCACCAGACGACAGAGGAGTTCATCCGGTGCCTGGAGAACGCCTTCCGGCATTTTGGGGGCGTTCCGCGCATGCTGGTCATCGACAACTTGCGTGCCGCGGTTCAGCAAGCGGACTGGTACGAGCCGGAGTTGACACCCAAGATGGCCGAGTTCTGCCGCCATTACGGCATCGTTGTCCTGCCCACGCGGCCCTTCATACCAGACGAAGAACACCTCTTGATGAACGAGCACGAACTCGCCAAGCAATGCCAATACGGCTACCGCCAACGCAAGTCTCAATATGGCCTTCTTTCCATTCATCTTTATGGTCTCCGAACGATGCAAATCAGGCTGAGCCGCGGTCAGCGGCGATAGCCTGAATTTGCTTGTTCGCCGATAATCTCATTAAGTCCTTCGACAATTTGGCTCATTTCGGCATCCGAAACATGTCCCATGCGCTTGCCCAAGCGCTCAATGGAAAGCGTTCTGATCTGACTGATCTTCACCCAGGTCGGCTTTGGGAGAGAAACGCTTGTGATTTCCATGGTAAGAGGGAAGCCCGCCCGCTGGGGTTGACTAGTGAGGGCCATGGCGATCACCGTGCCGGAGCGATCATTGAATATCTCAGGACTGAGAATCAGTGCCGGGCGAAGCCCGGCCTGTTCATGCCCCTTGACCGGGTTCAAATCAGCCCAGACGATGTCACCCCTCAGTATTCGGGCCATGAGGCGACCTCCTTGGACATTCCTTCCTCAGCCAAAGCCTGCTCCGCCTTGGGATCAAGCTTTTCACATTCAGTCGCGAGACGGTTCGCGGATAGTCGCGTCACCTTTTCCTTTACCGCCTCCTGAATGGCGCGGCTCCGATTGGGGAAGATATGCCTCCTCACAAGTCGGTCGAGTTCGACAAGGATGTCCTCTTCAAGTGAAATAGCAATTTTTGCAACAGTCATATATGCCTCCCTAGCGTGTTGGTATGACGATATATCATACCATTGGTACAGGCAATCATTATTCTGTTTGGCGAACGCCTGCCTTAACCGGACGTGAACCCGCCAGGGTTCACGGTACGGTTCGAGGCGTGGTGTGCGCCCAGCATGGGCGCGTTGTAAATAGAGTGAAAGTCTCTTGTAGGAGAACCATTCATGGGAACATGAAAGCATAACTACTACTCGAAGCCAACTCCGGAAGGGCAACTGACCGGGGGGAGGAAGGCTAGAGGA
>JBAXRC010000414.1:0-2609 GCA_037131415.1 bacterium
GTGCCACATTCACCATGCGACGAGCCCCCCCCGCCTCACCGGAAGCACCTTCTGCGCGGAGGATCTTGATCGTCTTTTTCTGTGTCGGCTGTGGCTCGGCTACCCCTTCCGGGGCAATATCCACCCGGGCGGTCTGACTCTTGGACGCCGGCATCGGAACGGGAGCCGCCGCAACCGGTTCGCCCCCCGTCATGCCGGTCACTTTCGGGGCAATGGAAATGGTAGGACGCTTCACCTTGATTGTCTTGGGAGCCGATTCCATTCCGGCCGGTGTGGTTTGTGTCGTTTGAGAGAGGATTGCCTCCAGGGGAATACGGGACGTGGCCTGCTTGGCCTCATTAGATATGACGGCACCGCTCGACACCTTCCCGGCCGTTGGAAAAGGAGCAATCGCCACCTGACCAGTCATGGCGGGGGCCAGGCGGATCGTTTTTGATGCATACCCGACTCCACCAACTGGCGCGGCCTGGGTAGCCCCCGGCTCGGCCGTGGTTTGATCGAGCGAAATCCGGGCGGTCTTCTTCTTATTGCCGGGAAGGGTGGCTGCCGTCTGCGCCTCCGATACATCCCCGGACTGCCCCGGGACCTTGATGGTCACCCGCGGCGGAATCGCACTGTTCTCAGGATTCATGTCATCGCTCATGGAATTCTCCAATCAGATAAAACCTAGTCTTAACGGCCAATCGAGTCAAAATAAAAACAGGCTCACCCTGCCGGTCAGACGACCAAGACTTCCTTTTCCTTGGAAGCCAGGGTCGCATCAATTTTGGCAATGTACGAATCCGTCTCCTTTTGGATTTGCGCCAGCCCCTGGTCACGCTCATCCTCGGTAATCTTGCCATCCTTCTGGAGCGCCTTGATCTGTTCATTCGCCTCACGACGGATATTCCGGACCGCGACGCGCCCCTCCTCCGACATGCGCTTGGCCACCTTGACGAGCTCCTTGCGGCGCTCCTCGCTCAGTTCAGGGATCACAATGCGGATCACGCGGCCATCGTTCATGGGTGTCACCCCGAGATTGGCAGCCAGAATGGCTTTCTCGATTGCAGGCAAGGCGGTGGGATCATACGAGTTGATCACGATCATCCGCGGCTCGGGAGTTGAAATTCCGCCGATTTCACGTAACCGGGTCTGGGTGCCATAATAGGGAACCATCACATTTTCAACCAGGCTGGGCGAAGCCTTCCCGGTACGTAACCCGGTAAATTCCTGATGCAGGAAGGCCAGGCACTTCGTCATCTTGTCTTCCGACTCGAGCAGAACATCATCAACCGATTCCATCACATCCTCCTATTCCGAAACCAGAGTCCCAATCGTCTCGCCGGCCAGCACCTTCTGCAGATTACCTTCCTTGAAGAAATCAAACACGACAATCGGGATGGAGTTCTCCATGCAGAGCGCGAAGGCGGCGGCATCCATGACCTTCAACTGCTTCTCGATCGCCTCCTGGTAGCTGAGACGCGTGTAGCGCTTCGCCGTGGGATTCTTGACCGGATCAGCGGTGTACACGCCGTCCACCTTGGTCGCCTTCAGCAGGGCATCGGCATCCATCTCGGAAGCACGAAGTGCGGCGGCCGTATCCGTGCTGAAATAGGGGTTTCCTGTTCCTCCCCCGAAGATCACAACCCGTCCCTTGGCGAGATGACGCATGGCGCGGCGGCGGATGAACGGCTCGGCAACCTGGCGCATCTCGATGGCGGTCTGCACCCGCGTGTCAACGCCCTCCTTCTCCAGGGCATCCTGAATGGCCAGCGCATTGATGACGGTGGCGAGCATGCCCATGTAGTCGCCGGTCGTTCG
The DNA here is from genome assembly GCA_037131415.1 of bacterium. Taxonomy (GTDB): domain Bacteria; phylum Verrucomicrobiota; class Kiritimatiellia; order CAIKKV01; family CAITUY01; genus JAABPW01. The sequence continues at coordinate 1,801 of JBAXRC010000414.1, forward strand.
GTCCATGCCCCGGCTCTCACCGGCATGCCCGCGGAAAATATTGCCGCCGCCAACCACAATGGCGATTTCAACCCCCATCCGCTTGACCGTCTTAATCTGGCGGGCAAACCCTGCCAGCAGTTCGGGATCGATGCTCAGGCCGCTCTTTTTGCCTGCCAGAACCTCTCCGCTGAGCTTCAACAGGACGCGTTTGAACTTGCTCTTTTGAACCATCTTCCCTGACATGCGATTCACCCCTGGAATGATAATCTAAGGACACACAAAAACGAAATAAACGATACGGCAAAGCAAAGGGAGTGTAAAGGCGCAAAAAATGGCGCGCCCACCGGGAGTCGAACCCGGCTTACCAGGATGAAAACCTGATGTCCTGACCGATAGACGATGGGCGCTTCGTCAAAATAGAAGGGCGGGACTATATCAAACTTTTCCATCCGCGCAACCACAAAGCGCATGAAAAAATCACCAGGGCAAGACGTAGCAGCGGTCGAGCGAAAAGACGTTTTCCACATGGCGCACCACCGGATCCGCCCCACCCTCAGCCCCGACAACCTCGACGACATCAAACCTGAAATTGACGGGCTTCGTCAGCCGCTTCAGATACCGCACCGCCGCGCGCGACAACACATGCCGCTTTCGCCGGTCGACCGCTTCAATGGGGCGTCCATGGGTTTCACTCCTCCGGGTCTTGACCTCGACAAACACCAGAATTTCCCCATCGCGCGCGACCAGATCGAACTCATCACGCAAGGTAACCCGGAAACGGCGGCTGAGGATCTTGTAGCCCTTCTGGCGAAGCAGCGCTTCAGCCC
>JBAXRC010000415.1:0-2607 GCA_037131415.1 bacterium
ATGCCGCTCCATCAGGGCATCCAGCAGAGCCTCCACCTGTTCGGGCTCGGCATAGATATCCATCAGGAAGTTATCCATCCGGCGCAGGAAAGTGCCCCACTCGAACAGGTTGCAGCCACAGACGATCATCAGCGCCCGATCCGAGGAGGCCCTCAGCGCCAGCGCCCGTTCCCGGAGCGTGGCCCAGAATCCCGGATCCCCGGCATGATCCCAGGGACTATGAACCAGCGCCGCCCAGAGGATTTTCCCCATCTCCTTGTCCAACCCGGAGAAATCCGCAGGGTAGCCATCCACATAGGGGAAATAGGACTGATCGTAAAAACTTCCCCCAGCGGGCATATGGGCGATATCTGTCCCGTCGCGATGTCGGGCAATAAACGAGCCGTCCGGCTGCCGCTCCGGATGGAACCACACCGGATACTGCGCCACCTGGCCATCCGCCAACCGGGTGTCATACCAGTCCTGATCCCGGGTATTGAACGTGCGACCGACATCGAGGACATCAATACCAAACCGATTCAGGACAGAGTCCTCGGGCTGGGCCAGTTGTTGGACAACATCATAGAGCCGGGTGTGACCGGTCGTGATGCCGACATGACGCTTCAGATTCCCGTAGGCCGTGGCCGAAATGCCCGAGCTTGGCGTGGCACCCAGGTCAACAGGAACCCGGTCAGGCTGACGATGTTCAATTGCCGCAAGAACCCGTTCACGCGATGTCATAGACGAACCTTCCTCTTGGTCATTTCACGTCACCTGCCTGAATTTCCATCGCCGGAGCGTTTATCTTCAAGGCCACCACGGTGGCCACTGGATCCGCCAGCGTTGCCGGAATCGCGACCTCGATCCCCTTGTCATCCTGGGTAAATTTCAGCTTATCGCCCTTGAGGATCCGGGCCGACTTCACCTTGGCGGAAATGGCGGGGAGTTTAACAACCCCATCCTTCGCCTGGAATACATAGAGGTAGATCATTTTGCCTTTGCGAGTACTCACGCCCCAGGCGCCAGGCTTGAACGGGCCACCCCGGGTTCCGTAAATTCCCTCGCCATTGCGGGTAACCCAGGCCCCCATCTCCTTCAGGCGCTCGACCTGGCGGGCCTCGATCAGCCCATCCGGCTGCGGTCCGACGTTAAACAGCAGATTGCCATCGCCGCCGATAGTATTAAGCAAAGTCTGAATGCACTGCTTGAGCGGCTTCATGTCATCATTCGGCTTGTAGGCCCACTGGTTGCAAATCGTCATGCAGGTTTCCCAGGGACGATCCATGTTGAACCCGCCGATATGCTGCTCGGGCGTTTCATAGTCGCCCCGCGCCCCGGTCCGGTTATTGATGACCAGGTTTGGCTGCAGGGTGCGGAGATAGTCGATGACGCCCTGCCCGCGTTTGGCGTCAAAGTGCTGCGGCACATCAAACCAGAGCGTAAACAAGGGGCCATAGTTTTTGACCAGCTCACCCGCCTGCGCCTTCAGGTAGTCCGTGTAGCGGTCGAGGTTTGGCTCTGCCCGTTTCACATTGCCGCCGGGACTGGTGACAGGGAAATCGGGGTGATGCCAGTCGCAGGTGGAATAATAGGTTCCGAAGGCAAGGCCCTGCTTCCGGCACGCCTTCGCCAGTTCCGCGGTCACATCGCGCTTGAACGGCGAATTCATGATGTTGTAATCGGTTTGCTTCGTATCCCATAGACAGAACCCATCATGGTGCTTGGTGGTGAGCACGATATATTTCATTCCCGCCGCCTTGGCCACGGACACCCATTCATCGGCGTTGAACTTCACCGGATTGAACTGCTTATAGAGATTATCATACTCCTCGACCGGCACCTGATCGCCACGGGACCAGCCGATCTCGGTGCCTTTGAGGCTGACCGGCCCCCAGTGGATAAACATACCGAACCGGGCATCACGCCACGGCTTCATCCGCCCGGCATACTGCTCCGGCGTTTCCGCCTTCGCCCCGGCAACAAGGCTCCAGATCGCCAACCCCAGACATACCCCAACCATCTTCCTGTTCATGGTTTTCCCCTTATCCGAATTTGACATCCAACAACACCCTGGCGTTACCACCAAAATCACCGACAACACCTTATTGTTGCCCAGCCCGCGCAAAATTAATCATATTCAATCACCCAAGTCACTCGGAATAGCACCTTCATTCGCAACTTGTCTTAGCCGGCCGCTTTGGTTACATACACACCCATGAGTGTAAAACCTATCATCGCGTTCACCATGGGGGATCCTGCCGGAGTCGGCCCCGAACTCTGCCTGAGCATGCTGGTGGACAAGCAAGTTCGATCCTATTCCACCCCGGTCATCTTCGGTAACGCCGACCTGCTCAAGCGGGTTGCCCATCTGGCGCGGCTGCCCTTCCCCCGCACGGTCATCCCCTTGGCCGAGTGGGCGGCAACCCCCGTCAAAACGCCTGCGCTCGTGGATATCCCCTGTCTGGACATGGCGGAAGTGGCACCGGGCCGGATTGCCGCCAGTTGCGGCGCCGCCGCCTATCGCTGCCTGGAAGTGGCGATCCAGGAAGCAATCGCCAAACGCGTGAGCGCCATCGTGACCGCCCCGCTGAACAAGGAATCGCTGCACCTTGCCGGCGTCCCCCACCC
>JBAXRC010000416.1:0-2601 GCA_037131415.1 bacterium
CTGTCTTTTTTGTAGGGCTTGTAAAACTAATGGTGAAAGTTGCATTTTATTCCTTGACATTATTTATTATTTATGGTAATAAGTTGATATGTGGTTAATTAAAATATTAATAATTTGTCTGGTTATTGCTATTATTGAGGCAATGATTGACCAGAAGAGATCTCGATAGTAGCACTATTTAATATTCTTCTTATTCTGTCTATTTTACCTTGGGCTTGAATTTTTGTATCATTAATAGTCGGAAGACTAATATTATCAATCTCACTCTTTAATATTCGGCTAGACCCAGTGAGACCTTTAATAATTGCCAAAAGTTCTGGTCCAGTATTATTTATAGTTTCTATATTAGGATTATTCCCCTGAAAAGCAGATATTTTATTTTTTCCAGTTTGTATTAAATATTCTGGTGACGTTCTGCTTGGTGCGGTATTAACATTTTTAATAGCATTTTCAATTATATTCAACGAAGAATTTGCATTGCTGAGAGCTTTCTGTGCCGTCATCTGTGTTGCTGATTGAGTTCCACCAGTCAATTGATCTTGCAATGCTTTTAATGCTGTAATATTTTTACCACCTGTTTTTTGAATATCTTGTAACATCATTGCACTTATAGCATCATTTACAGCCTTAGTGTGATCTTGTGGTTGTTGGGTTAATTGAGATAATTGATCGGTTGAGTCAGGTTGGTTTTGGTCTGGTTGCTGTATTGATGGTTGTCCTGGTTGAGTCATGCCAACTAAAGCATTTCCAGCAGTAAATTTGGCGGCATTACCCAAAACTGGAGTGGCAGCATTTACTAGCCCAGATGCTCCCTTAATCGCTTGGGCTGCGCCTAATTTAATAGGAGCATTAACCGCTTGACCAACACCTTCGAGAAGAGGCTCTGCCACATATCCGGCAATAGCACCAGGAATATGACCTAATGCAAAACCGCCAGCTGCACCAGCTAATCTACTGGCACTTCCTGCTCCCTTAGTAAAGGCTGTATTAGCAGCGTTTTCAGTTTCACTTATCATTTGACCCAGTCTAACAAAAGGAGATTGGATTGATCTTAAATCTGATAAATTTTTGGCAGACATAACTTGTTGGGAAAGTTTTGGAGATACTTTGGAAATCTGCATTAAAGCTTCTGGAGTTTTAACCATATCAATTCCAGCTTTTCCAATTGCTTGATCTGTCGCCATTTTCAGATCATCAGCAGCACCTAAAAACAACTTAGCTTTAGCCGAGTTTATAAGTTGGTCTGTTCCGCCAGCACGATTGGCTGCATTATAAAATTTATACCCTTGTGCTTCTAATTTTCGCACAGCATCAAGAGCGTCTAAAGCACTTGTTTTTAATATTCCAGCACTTCCATTAGTGGGAGTAACGATATTACCGATCATTTTTTTAATCGCTATTTGATCCTGTGTGGCTAATTCTGGTAATGTATCACCTAAGTTTTTCATACCTTGAAATACAGTGTCTAGAGGAATTGGAGATTTGGTTTTAGACGCTGCTTCAGTTACCATTTTATTTATTATTCCAGATGACCCAGTAACATTGTTTACAACGCCTTTTAATCCATTCATCGTTTTGGAATTAATACCGTAATCAAGCATTTGGCTCATAACATCAGCAGGTTTTATTCTTTCGGCAATAGCTCGAGGCACAGTAAAAGCCGATGCAGCAGTTTTAGAAGCTAATTCATCAGCTAATCCTTTGCTTGCTGTCTTACCAGCTACATTACTAGCAGTATCTGCTAAAGCGTTCGCTCCACCTTTACTAAAAGCAGACATTATTCCCTTAAATGCTGGTCCGATAAGTTCACCTGTTGCATTTCCAATTCCTCCCATTATGCCTTGTTTTTCTATTGCACCGATATTTGTTTGTTCTTTATTGAGTTTTTGCCCTGTATATTCTCCTAGTCCAGCTCCTATTGCTCCAGCTCCAGCAGCAATACCAAGAGTGGGCAATAAACTTAATCCACCAGTAAAAGGAGCAGCTAAAAGTCCAGCTCCGATCGCCCCGATAGTGCCAGCATTTCTTCTTATAAAACTTTGTTGTGGTTGAGCAGATTGTTGAGGTTGATTTAAGTTTTGTTGCTGTATCTCTTGATCTGATAACATAGATTGTGATGGATCAAAAGTCATATTATCCTTTCATTCCAAAATATTGTGTTGGAGATTTATAAATTATTTGTTTATTTATGTCTGGGAATTGTTGTAAAACCTGAGCATAAGCATTTTTCCATGCTTGAGAGTTTCTGTCTTCTGTTCCAGCAAGATGAGAAGCATAAACTTCTCTTGATTTACCAGTATATGTTTGACCATTGAGAGTGAAATTTATATTATCTGTATTTCCTGATCGAGATACATTTGTAGTACCAGTAGAAGTCGTTTGGTTACCACCTTGTAATGCGGCGACTATTGGACTTAAATCAATGCCATTGTTGCTTGCTGTAGAATTAGCCAAAGATTTTTGATTTCGATAATCGTTTTCCTGCAAAGCGATTGCGTTTGTTTGCGCAGCCTCAGTAGCGGCAGTAGCGGCAGTCACCTGTTGTTTGTTTAGTTCCTGTTGATCTTCAAAGTTCTTCTGTTGAACAGCAAGAGCGTTGGC
>JBAXRC010000417.1:0-2600 GCA_037131415.1 bacterium
GCTTTTAATGCTCTCAGGTTGAAGACGGCTCAGCAAGCTTCGCCCTCCAGAAGAGCGGAATGGGGTGGTAAAACCTGTAACTAACCCCTTACCCGTAAAAATATTTCCCGGGTGCACAATAAAACGCCACCCTGAACCGTTCTATGTCCCATAAGCCGGTATATCCGGAAAACCAAAACCATAAGGGGAAATAATGAAAAAAGTTACGACGATGGTGTTGAGCGCAATGTCGGTGTTGATGGTGGCGGGTTTCGCAATGGCCAACGAAGGCGCCCCTGCAGGGGATAAGCCGGCCGGCGACAAGCCCAAGAAGGAATGCAAGAAGCACATGAGTTTTGCGGATGCGGACGTTGACAAGGACGGCAAGCTTTCCAAGGCTGAATTCACCGCCATGTGCGCCGGCAAGGACGCAGCGAAAGTGGAAGCCCGGTTCACCGCGGCCGACACCGACAAGGATGGTTTCCTGACCAAAGAGGAACTCAAGGCAAGCCGGCAGGCCGGCAAGGGCAAGGACGGAAAAGGCAAGAAGCATCACAAGGGACCGGATGCTCCCGAAGCGACCACGGTTCCCGCAGCCCAGTAACAGCTGACAGAACTGTTGATGTAAACCCGTTCCACCGGAAGGTGGAGCGGGTTTTTTGTGTACTACTGGAGCGGTCCCGTTGAGGCAATATCCGCCTTCTTGATGGTCTTGTAGATTCCCAGCTGGGTTTCCAGCTTCACATCCCCATTGGGAAGCTTCTCGCACATGGCGCCGGTCACGATATCGCCATTCAGTAAAGTGACCTTGGTGTCCGCCGAAAAAGTCCGCTTCAAGATTTCCTTGAGTGTAATCGCTTCGCCTTTCCGGATAGTCACCCGCTTTTCCACCGTTGCATAGCCCTTGAGTTTGAGCAAAACCCGGTGTTCACCCACCGTCAAATCCAGGGCAAGTTTCCCGACCTTGCTGCCATCACCGGGAATCACAACCCCCTTCTCAACCCCGTCCACCAGCGCCGTCGCCCCGTCCGGACGTGCCATGATGACCAGTTCACCGACATTCCGGACGAGTTCAAACTGCTCGGCCTTCCGCTCGGCCTGCCGCAACTCCACCGTCCGGGTCAGTGTCTCGCAACCATCCATCTCCACCCGGATCAGATGGCTTCCGGCATCCAGTCCGTCCAGGGTCTGCGGTGTCGGTCCGTATAATTTATCATCCACATAAATCCTGGCACCCGCGGGGGAGGACATCACCGACAACGAGGCAGGCGTCCCCTTCATGACAATATCCAGCGCCTGCTCCTGGTTGGCCAGAAGCTTGACCTTCGTCCGATAGGCATCATATTCAGGAAGCGTGACCACCACCTCGTTCTCGCCAACAGGCAGACGGTCGACCCGGCAGGGCGTAACGCCTTTTGAAAGACCGTTCACTGACACCGATGCACCGGCAGGCCGGGAGCTGATGTTAAGAACGGCCGAATCGGAGGCCATTGAAACCGTCACCAGTTTCGGCGTCCGGTTCTCAACGGAAAACTCCACCTTTCGTGGCAGATATCCAGCCGAGGAAGCCTTGACCTGATATTTCCCCAACGGCAGATCCGTAAGGAGCAAGGGCGCCTTCCCCCGGTATGCCCCATTGATCTCAATGTCGGCTCCGTCAGGAACCGAACGCAACAGGACCAGCCCCGTCAGAGGCTCCAGACGGATATCCAGGGAGGAGCGCTGTCCCGATTTCAACGTCACCGTACGCCAGGCAGGAATAAATCCGGGCTTTTCAATCTGAATCAGGTGGTCACCCGGCCTCAACCCGTCAATCGTGACCGGCGTTGCATCCCGGACAATGCCATTACAGGTCAGGGTTGCCTTGTCTGGAACCGAGACCACGCTTAAGCGTGATGTGGGTTCCTGTGCCCAGCCTGAAAGCCCAATCACCGCCAGAGCGGCCACAAGCCCAAGTTTTGAAGTCAGGAGTTGCATCTTATTGTTCCGTCGCCAGATGGCGCCCCACATCCACATTCTTTTTCTCGGCATTGCGATACCGGTCATCCGACACATCAGGAATCATCTCGCAGATGGTCTTGAGCTGATGTTCCGCTTCCTTCCAGTCACGCAACTTGACGGCGCGCTCCGCCATGAACCACAGATCATCATAGCGGCGCTGGAGTTCGCGCTCGCAGTCCGTCCGGGAAGCGAGGGCCTCGGCATAGAACCCCGGCTTTGGATCGATGGTCTCCAGATACCACTCGCATTCCTTATAGGCCCGGATCGCCTGGAAAAGGTTCCCGTCCCGAACCTCACGTTCATCCCACATTTTCTTCCCCTGAAGGAGTGACGCCCTGGCCTTCTCCACCAGGGTGGCCGGATCAATGGCAAGGGCCGCCAGGCCAAGCTCGTTCTTTCCGAACTCCTCCACGATGACGCGCGCCGCCGCGAACAGGTCGGGCTCCACCTGATTCACAACTTTGACACGGTGCGTGCCGGCCCCAAGGGTAACCCGCAGGTCGGAAGACTCGAAAATCCCCGGCGCCGACCCCGAATAGTTCTCCCGGAGATCAAACATGCCCGAGATGGAAAGGGCTCGCGCGAGGTCACGGAGTAATTCCGGGGCGACTTTCTTTTCC
>JBAXRC010000418.1:0-2590 GCA_037131415.1 bacterium
GAATTATTCTGGGCACCTTGGATATGTTCGGCACCCTGGCGGGATTTGGCATGGGCTTGACCTCCACCAAGTTCGTGGCGGAATGCCGGAGCCGTGACCCGGAAAAAACAGGGCGAATCATTGCGATTTCAAGTGCGACAGCGTGGGTGTTCGGGATTCTCGCGGGGGTGGGACTCGTCTTGCTCGGCCCTTGGCTCGCGGTCAGCGTACTGGTAGCCCCTCAACTTGCGCCACTTCTCCAGGTCAGCTCCCTGTCTCTGATTTTAAGCGCGGTCAATGGTGCGCAAATAGGGGTGTTGTTCGGATTGGAGGCCTTTCGCAAGATGGCGGGCCTGTCGATTGTGTCAGGCGTGTTGATTTTCGTGTTCCGGGTTTCGGGTGCGCTTGTGATGGATCTTTCAGGGGCTGTTTACGGGATGATTGCCGCCCAGGCGGCGGGATGCCTGGTCACATATGCCGTGCTTCGGCAGGTGACTTTCGACGCTGGAATTTCAGTACGGTATAAGCATTGTCTGCAGGAACTCCCTATGCTTTGGACGTTCAGTTTGCCTTCGGTATTAAGCTCCCTCACAGTCATGCCGGTAACTTGGATCTGCAGCGCCATGCTGGTAAACCAGCCGCATGGGTATGGGGAACTGGGGCTATTTACGGCGGCAAACCAGTGGCTCACGATCATCCTGTTCGTTCCGGCCATCCTATCGCAAGCGGCCATGCCTGTTTTGTCCGATCGCATCGGAACGGGGGATGAGGATCAGGGGGAGAAGATCGTTATTGTGCTCGTGAAACTGTGTGCCCTGGTTCTGCTTCCCGTGCTGGTCATCGGCGTGATGAGTAAGGTGATCATGGGTTGCTATGGGGAAGGCTTTGCCAGTGGATGGCCGGTCATGCTGATATCGGTTCTCACGGCAGGCATCATGGCGATACAGACGCCCATCGCCTATATGATTGCAGCCAAAGGCCGGATGTGGATCTGGCTCCTGATGAGCTCGGTAATGGGGCTCTGCTTTATCGGGTTGAACGTATGGCTGGTTCACTTTGGCGCCATAGGAATGGCTTGGGCAAGGCTCATTGCCGCCTGCCTGCAAGGCGCGTGGTCTTTCGCCTATTTGGTCTGCAGTCTTCGAAAGTCCATGGTGCCGACGTACGCGGAAATGGATCTGGCGGTTGTCGGCACCAATAAGAGGTAAGCCAAGAGAACATGGGAATTAATAGTGAGAACAGGAGTATCAAATGAACACTAAAGAAGCCGTCAAGGCCTTTATCCAGTCAGAGATTGCCCCGGGAGGTAACGAGGTGATAACGGATGACAGTAACTTGATCGAGCTTGGAATCATCGATTCCATGGGGGTTATGAAGTTGATCGCATTTGTCGAGGAGACGTTCTCGATAACGATCAACCCCGATGATTTGATGCCGGAAAACTTTGAGACGCTGGACGCGATAAGCGCCCTGCTTGATCGATGCACCAAGGCGTAAAAGGAGTCCCGAACCATGGATTTTTCACTTACTTCGGATCAGCAGAGTTACCGCGATTGCATAATCAACTTTGCGCGCAAGGAGTTGAACGAACATTCGCGCGAACGTGATGCCAGTGGCGCGTTCCCGAGCGAAGAGTGGCGCAAGGCCGCAGGTATGGGGCTCATGGGGCTGTTTTTCCCGGAGAAATACGGAGGGTTGGGCTACGATCTGCAGACCTCAGTCGTGGCTATGGAAGCCCTTGGATATGCCTGTACGGACAGCGGGCTCGTGCATGCGATCGGCTCGCACTTGATCTGCGGCATGCAAATCAACCTGTTCGGCACCGATATGCAAAAGGGCAAGTATCTGCCTTCCATGTGCCGGGGGGAGTTGATCGGTGCGACGGCGGTCACCGAACCCGGAGCCGGATCCGATTCGGGAGGGATTAGTACTTCTGCCCTGAAATGTGACGGAGCCTATCTTCTCAATGGATCAAAAATGTTCATTTCCAACGGCCCCATTGCCGACGTCGTGCTTGTTCTGGCGGTTACGAATCCGGCGCAGAAGTCCATGGGTCGCATATCATGCCTGATCGTGGAGAAGGACACCGAAGGCTTCCTGCGCTGCAAACCCCTGGAGAAAATGGGTCTTCGTTCCCTGCAGGTGGGGGAACTCGTATTTACGGACTGCCGTGTTCCGGCAATGAGCCTGCTTGGAAAAGAAGGGCAGGGATCCCTGATCTTCTCGGAATCCATGGAGTGGGAGCGTACGCTGATCTTTGCCAGCGAGGTAGGGGCCATGCAGAGGATTTTCGAAACGTCCCTGACCTATGCCCGGCAGCGTCAGCAGTTCGGTCAGTCGGTCAGTAAGTTCCAGTCGGTCTCCAATAAGATCGCGGACATGAAGGTGAACCTGGAGTTGGCCCGCTTGATGGTTTATAAAACCGCGTGGCTGAAGGATCAGGGGAAACGAGTGGCCCTGGACGCGGCGATAACCAAGCTGTTTGTCAGCGAAAGCCTGAAGGCCGCCTGTCTTGATGCCGTGCAGATTCATGGCGCATATGGGTATTCATGCGAGTACGGCATTGAGAAGGAACTGCGCGACAGCATTGCGGCAACGATCTATTCGGGCT
>JBAXRC010000419.1:0-2587 GCA_037131415.1 bacterium
GGTGTCGAATGTTGCCGCCATCATCACCCGGATGGTTGTTCCCGCCGGCATGGTATCGGCTTTTCCCAATGCCAATGCCATGGTTGTGCGGGGAACGGCGGCGAACCTGAGTGATATCCGCAAGGTTGTGGAGGATATTGATGTGCCCCGCCAGCAGGTCTACATTGAGGCCAAGTTCCTTGAATTGACGGACGAGGCGATCAAAGACCTGGGTATCAATTGGCAGGTGCTGGAAGGCTACAAGGTGGGCATTGGCACGATGAGCCAGACCCTGACGGATTCCCGCAGTAAGTTCAACGGTCAGCGGACGGGATTGGGAACAGTGGATTCCAATCTGCGGGCCAAGGGCGCGTCCTCCGCCTCAGGCGTTCCCGGAAGCGGTGCATCGGACAGTCGGACCACGGTCGATACGCTTAAAAGTGGCAGTTCGCTGTCCCTTGCGGACAGCACCGCTTCGGGGGCCTCGTCAACGCTGGGATCGACAGGGAGCCGCGATGTTTCGGATACTGTTACCAAGTCCGCAAACTATTCGCATGAGTCTGAGCGCATTAATGGTCAGAGCTTGTCCGACATCCGGACCGCCGTTTTAAGCGCATCTGATTTTCAGGTGGTATTGAGCGCCCTGCAGCAGATCAACGGCATCAGTATTGTTTCGAATCCAAAAATCATTGTGGCCAATCAGGAGACGGCATTTATTCATATTGGCGAAAATGAGCCCAATATCAAGGGCACGGTGACCCCGGGGCAGCAGGGGCAGGCGAATTCCACCGTGTATACCCTGGACGAGCGCAAGCCCTACTTTGAATTCGGTATTTCGCTTGAGGTGACGCCTACGGTCAACAACCAAAGTAATGTTTCGGTCCGGATTGAGCCGAAATTGAGCCGGTATGTCCGCAACAAGGTGGCCCCGGACAACAACACGTATCCTGTGGAGTCGACCAAGACCATCAAGACCACCTTCAGCATGGAGAGCGGAAAGACCGCCGCAATCGGAGGCTTGACCGAGACCACTGAGGCGGACAAGGTCATGAAGATACCCGTGCTGGGCGATATTCCGCTACTCGGGAAGTATCTGTTCAGCCACACCCACAAGCAGCGCACCCAGACGGAAACGATTATTTTTGTCACGGTGGGGCTGGCCAATCCCCGGACCATTCAACGCGAGGAAGGGATGCCCGAAGATGCCGAATTGTCGCAGAAGCACATGGCGGCAAAGGCCGCCGCTAAAAACGGCGCAAAGAAATCCACAAAAACGGCCACAACGCTTTGATGTGTGAGGTGTTTGGGTGAATAGATTTTCTTTTGTTTAAACACAGAGTTTTGGTATTAACCATCTGTCGCTGGGAAGTTGTTCTGGCGGTTGATAGTCTTATCACTCGATAAAAGGGATACAGAGAATGAAATACGCTCGATTTTTGCGGTATGCGATGGTTGCCGGAGTGGTAGCCGGACTCTTCACCAAAGTTTCTTCCGTCCAGGCGCAGGAGAAGGGGGACCGGCATCCTTGGAATATTTCCGTGATGCCCGGTTTGCTTGACTTTGAAGGTGATTTCGCCACCAAGGATGGATTCATCGGCAGCGTTAAGCTGGGGTATGACTTGAATGACTGGTGGAGTTTTGAGGGGGGGGTATTCTTGGCTCCAGTGCTGGATGCCCAGTATGGGATGAGAAATGACCCCAATTGGGAGAATGTCAATCTGCTTGAGGAGCAGACCGGGAAGGCGGATGCCAGTTCGACCACCGGCTACGGACTTACATTGGATACGCTGTTTCATCCTACTCCATGGAAACGCGTTGACACCTATCTCGCCATTGGGGTTCAAGGAATTGGGTTTACGGATTCGATGAAGGATTATGATCGGTTTGCCTTAGGCATTCGTGCAGGTGGCGGTGTCATCTACAACATCAATGATTCATGGGGTGTTCGCGCTGATTATCGCGCCGGCATTGGCAATCTCGGCAGTAAAGGCGTACTGAATGCCACTACTGAGGTTGGCGTTCGATATGTGTTTGGTGCCAATGTCTCCCCGGATTTTGTCGTGTCGGGCGGCCCGAAGGACAACGATGCGGATGGCCTGACGAATGATGAAGAGGCGAAGCTGGGAACGAACCCGAACGATCCCGATACGGATCATGACCAGCTCGGTGACTTCGATGAGGTTCGGAAATACCATACCGATCCCCTCAATCCCGACACCGATTTCGACGGGCTGATGGACGGACCTGAGGTGTTCAATTACAATACCGATCCCCTGCTTCGTGATACGGATGGCGGTGGTGTTGCTGACGGGCATGAGGTCATCGAGGATAGCACGGATCCCCGCGCCGGACATGGGGCGGATGACCTGCAGCTTTTCGAGCTGAACATCCAGTTTGATTACGACAAGGACATCATCAAGCCCGAGTATTTCAAGGATCTCCTGAAGTTTGTGGAGCAAACCCGGTTCGAGCGCCTGGGAGTGTTTACCTATTCACCTGAGGACGGCACCCGGGCGTCCAAGATGGCCGGGGTAATCACCGAACGAATCAAGCGTCAGCGACGCTCGGCCATTATGCGCGCCCAGTTGGTCATTTCGCGGGATTATCA
>JBAXRC010000420.1:0-2574 GCA_037131415.1 bacterium
CGCCTGTATACGTCGGCGGGCGCTATCACTTCAATTGTGAATATTAAAATTTGGAACAATACATTCGTGGATAACACAGCCTGGGGATCGGTGAAGTTCTACAGTTACAATGGCAATCCAACGTCCTCCGGGTGTGAAGTCAGGAACAATCTGTTCCTGAATTGTGGTGTGGACCAGTATAAGCCGACATTATCGGTGGGATCGTCGAGCGGTTTCGCGTTGTCCGACTGGCTCATTGATTACAATGTGTATGCCGTTTCAGGGTATGTCATATTCGAGGATGTGAATTATACCCGGGCCCAATGGATTGCGGCCAAGGATATCCATGGGAAAACAACCACTCCGAGCTTTGTCTCGTATTCGCCAAATGCAGCGGGAAATGATTTTCACTTGAGCAGTTCGGATGCGGTAGCACGGGGGGGCGGCGTTAACCTGAGTAGTTATTTTACGACAGATAAGGACGGCAATACGAGGGCGGCCTCACCGGCGGCATGGGACATTGGCGCGTATTCAACGCAACAAGTCGTGGTCGGCATCTCAGTTGTTCCTGCTGCGCTTGACTTTGGTCTGATTGGCGTGGGATCAAGTACGAGCCGAACTCTATCGGTGTATAACAGTGGCGTCGGGATACTGGCCGGGAGTGCGAGCGTGTCAGCGCCCTTCACCATTGTGTCGGGCAGTCCCTACAGTATCGCGGCGGGACAGAGCCAGGCCGTGACCGTTCGGTATGCCCCGGTCAGTTCCGGCGCGAACAGCCAGACCATTTCGTTCACAGGCGGCAGCGGGACGGTTGCCACAGCGAGCGGTTCAGCTTGGGGGCCGCCTACCGTTTCCGCGATAACGCAGGGCGGCGCGGATGTCGATCTCGCCTTGCCGGGCCTGCAGGTTTATGCGGGATCGGTTGTCCAGTATTCAGGGGTCGCCTCGGATCCCAATGGCTATCCGGTCACCTGGCAATGGTTTTACGCAACGAATGGCCTGTCTGTTCTGGCGGGAAGCGGAACCGGCTCAGTAGCCAGTCTCAGTTATAACTACACCGCCGATACGGCGGGAAAAACCTATATCTGGACGCTTCGCGTGAACAATGGCAAAGCCAGCGTGGAAACGAATTTGACGGTCGGGGTCGAGGCTCCTCCCCAATCGGTGGATGGGCTGACGTTTCTGGCAGGCGCGGGAGTCATCACCGCTCCCTTTGTCTACAGCACTGATTCCATCAGCCAACCCCTGCAGACGACCGATCCCACCGCAGGAGGGCGGGCCGCCTATTCATTTACCATCAATTCCGCGGCTAACTATGTCATTCAAGTGCTGTTGAATGCCCCCAATGACGCGGCCAATTCGTTGTTCCTTAACATCGATGCGGAACCGCAGAGCCCGTCCATGATCTGGGATATTCCACTCACCTCGGGTTTCGAGGCGCGGGTTCTGAGCTGGCGGGGAAGCGGTACATTTGACAACAACCAGTATACGCCAAAAGTCTTCGCCCTGAGCCAGGGTGCCCACCAACTCATCATTCGGGGGCGGGAGCCAGATGTTCAGGTGGCGCGCATCAATATCCTCCAGTTGCCGCCGCCCCCGCGGAATTTGCGCGTTATTCCAACACCCTGATCAATAAGCCGATGAGACTGGAATTTGACAGACCTGTAGAGGCTGAAATTCGAGCGGAATCCTCACCCCGCTGCATGGCGTGCAATGGCGAGGGCAGAGTGATCCATGCGGGGCAGCAGGATCGACTGTTCGGGGCATGGGGCTCGTGGGATTTCAAGCAGTGTTCCAACGGCAAGTGCGGAGTGGTGTGGCTCGATCCGATGCCGCTGACACGGGATATAGGTAAGGCGTATAAGGACTATTACACGCATCTTCCCGGAGATAAAACGAGTAGTCCCGGCCTCATGAGGAAAATGCATGAATTCATGCGGCTCGGGTATTTGGATTGGAAATACAACTATCAGGCAGGCCGTTGGTCCCATCTGAAGAAAATCGTGGCAAGAGGTGTGTTCCTCCTGCCGTTCCGCCGCGGAGCCATGGATGAACGTGTGAGGTTTTTATCGGCGATACCCGGGGGGAGGTTGCTGGACGTGGGGTGTGGGTCAGGCGAGTGGCTTGTCTTTATGCGGAACCTTGGTTGGGACGGGGACGGGGTCGATTGGGATCAGGCGGCGGTCGAAATGGCCCGCGGAAAGGGACTTAAAGTCGGTTGCGGGGCTGTTGAGGACCAGGCGTATCCAGAGGGATGTTTTGACGCGATAACGCTCAACCATGTCATTGAACATGTTCCCGATCCTGAAGCGACGCTGGCCGAATGTGCCCGCGTGCTGAAGCCGAGCGGGACATTGGTGATCCTGACCCCGAATATTGACAGCTTTGGATATCGCGTATTCAGGGAGAATTGGCGTGGATTGGAGCCTCCACGTCATCTCCATTTGATGTCTCCCGATTCCATCCGTGTGCTTCTGGCTCGGGTCGGTTTTCCAAAAACGCAAGTAAGCACCCGGAACTCCAGCTATATGCTGCATCAAAGTCTCATGCTTTGGGCTGGAACAGCGGCCGACCATGGGCGGATTCGGTCAGGAG
>JBAXRC010000421.1:0-2569 GCA_037131415.1 bacterium
TATTTCACCTTTGCAACTGGCGCGAGCGCCGGCGCACCGGGCGGTATTGTCGGAGTAGCCCTGGACGGCGAGCTTGTCTTCCAGCGGGCCTACGGGATGTCCGATGTTGACGCGGCGATCCCCAACTCCACGGAGGCTCCGTTTTACCTCGCCTCCTGCTCCAAGCAATTTACCGCCATGTGCGTGCTCTTATGCCAGGAAAAGGGGCTGCTCTCCACCAATGATGAACTCCGGCTCCGTATCCCGGAATTGAATCCCGTATTCGACGGCGTAAAAATACAGCACATGCTCAATATGATCAGCGCCATTTACGATACCGGCACAGCCAATCAAAAGAGCACTGCGGCCGACATGCTTGCCGCGCTATTAGCCGAAGGAAAATGGGGAATCGTCTCCAACCAGCTTCCGGTTGGAAGCACAATGGTCTACTGCAACATGAATTACGTCCTGCTTGGCCTGATCGTGGAAAGAGTCTCCAGAAAGACACTCCGCCAGTTTGCAAACGAGGAAATCTTCTCCAAACTAGGCATGACCAACTCGGATATCCGCGATTCTTTTTCCATCGTGGTCACCAACCAACCCAATGGGTACGACGATAGTCTGGCACTCTGGAGCACGACCATCTCGAACTCGCCCGCGACCGGGTCCACCGGTGTCAGCGCAACGCTGGCCGATTTGTTGAGCTGGCACGAAAACTTCTATTCCAACCGGCTGGGCAGTTCGAATCAAACCCTGATCACCTGTTTTGAAACACCGGGACGCTATACCAGTGGACCGAATATCGGAAAACCGGTTTCCAATGCCGGCTTGGGCCTTCCCTCCTATGCCTGCGGGATCATGCCCGACACCTATGGGGGGAATGCACGGGTCTGGCATACGGGCCGGTGGATGGGATTCAAGACCGCCACCTGCCGATACCCGGATCTGCATCTTTCCGTCTTTGTACTGCTGAACCGCGATGATCAATTTCCGCCCTTCCAAAATGTTGCTGACGCGTTCCTGAACAATGTCCGTTTCGCCAACAATCCACCGCCCGCCACCGCAAGGGCAGGAACGCCCTATCACTTCAAGTATCTGGCCAGCGGAGCGCCCCGCCCAGTTTTCACGATGCAAAGCGGGACTTTGCCGGATGGGCTCGTGCTCAGTGGCGATGGCACGTTGGCGGGTATTCCCACAACCGAGGGCGATTTCAGCGGTGTCGTGATCGCCACCAGTGGCGCCAAAACCCGAACCCAGCCCTTTGCCATTCATGTGGATCCTAATCCGGTGATTGAAGCTTATCGACACGGGGTATTCGTGATTTTCGAATAATGAGAAGCGGCGAATAGATGAACTTGATCATCAAAATAATGTGCAGCGGGAATCACACGCGGCGGGCGCTTGCCGCCGCGGCCGGCGTGTTTACCCTTCTGGCAGGAACGGGCGCCGCGTCAACCCTCTGGGAATTCAAGTTCAACGAAACCTGGCCCGTGGCGGCAAACACGGGAACCGGCAGTCCTGCCCCCCACCTGATTACCCGCCGAGCCAATGGCTGGCCAACTTTATACGACCTGCATGGCGCCGACGGGAGCGGGGTTAGTGGTCTGGCGGGCGACCGGGCTCTGGATCTGAGCGGAATCAACACCAACGGCGGCCTCTATACCGGGCATACCGCCGGGCCGCAGCTCAGCATCGTCAACAGCAATTGCACCGCCATCCAGAATCTTACAACCCTGACGCTCTCGGGCTGGTTCAAAGCCCTGTACCCTATCGAGAAGGCCACCTACTCAGGAAACTCAAAGCTCATGAGCTTCTATCAATGGTCCAGCGTCAACGGCGGCAACAATGGATTTGGCGTGCAGATTTCCACCACCACAGCCACCAAGAACCAGATCTCGGTCATACTCGATAAAGCTACCCTTTACTTTGACGTGACGGCCATCATGGGTTTCTCCGACACGAACAAGTGGTACTTCTGGGCGGTGACCTACGACGGCACGCTAACCAACAACAACGCCAATTTATACATGGGAACCCCGGGATCCTCCGTGGCCCAGGTCGGGGCGGCCCTGACGGCCAATTACGGCACTCTGGAAACCAACACGACGGATTTCTTTCTTAGCGGAGGGAGCGGGTCTGGCACCATCAAGGGATTCCAGGACAACGTACGCGTCGACAATGTGGTGCTGAGCCTGGCCGAACTGGAAGCCCGCAGGGTCATGGATGTGGCGGCGAATATTGCACTCTACGGCAGGGGAACTCTGATCCCCAACGGGAATGGCACCCCGATCCCCGAAGACGCCACGGATTTTGGAAACGCCATGCCTTCCAGCCTGGCGGTCACGAACGTCTTCGCCATCACCAATTGGGGAGCGGATGTCCTTCTCCTGACCGGAGCCACCCCCGTTGTTCTTTCCGGAAACACGGGGGATTTCACCGTTATTACTGACAGCCTGTCGACCAATATTGCCGCCCGGTCCAGCACCACCTTCAAAGTGGTGTTTGCGCCCACGACAACCGGAACCAGAACCGGCCTGGTCTCAATCGCAAATAATGTCGCCTCAAAGAATCCCAATACATTCACGATCAA
>JBAXRC010000422.1:0-2565 GCA_037131415.1 bacterium
CCTCCGCCCTCAGCCCTCCGCCCTTTGCCCTCAGCCCTCTGCCTGGTCGGGGGTAAACAGGACCGTGACGAGGCGCGGACGATTGCACGGCAGGCAGGGGTTGAAGGGGTTCGGGTCCTGGCCGGAGACCTGACCATCCGGGAAACGGCATCCCTGATTGCACAGGCGGGCTTGTTCATCGGGGGCGACTCGGGGCTGGCGCACCTGGCCGTGGCCCTGGGAACGCCCACCGTAGTCCTGTTCGGCCCGAGTGATCACCGGAAGTGGGGCGTGGAAGGCCCCCGGAATGCCATCGTGCGCAGGGATCTCGCCTGCTCCCCCTGCTTCATTTTCGGCTACCACAAGTTCTGCCATTCCATCTCCTGCATGACCGGAATCACCGTCATGGAAGTCCTGGCAGCATGCAGAAAGACAGTAGACAGTAGACCGTAGTCAGAAGTCAGTAGACAGGAGTCAAGAGATAGAATTCTTCCTCCCTTCTGACTACCGTCTCCTGACTACTGTCTACTGTCTTTCTTTTGCCTTGGATTACCGGGGCTGTTATAGTGGCCGGCATGAAACAGTTTTCCCTGTCCGATTGGCCTGAATTGGCCGCAGGCCTGCGCCGCCCCTTTCAGGCTGGTTACTTCGCGATGTATTCCAGCCTCTATGGCGGAATTGTCACTGACCCCGCCCTGATGCTGATTCCCCTCGATGACCACATGGTGCATCGCGGGGATGGAATCTTCGAGGCCCTGAAAGCCGTGCATGGCCGCATTTATGGACTGGAGGCACATCTCGACCGGCTTCACCAGTCCGCCAAGGCCCTGGCCCTGGCCTTCCCGGTGTCCGACGCCGACCTGCGCGGGATCATCACCGCGACCGTGCGGGCAGCCGGCAAGACCGATTGCATGATCCGGATCTACATCTCGCGGGGACCGGGCAGCTTCGGGGTCAATCCCTACGATTGCCCCGCCTCGCAGTTGTTTGTCGTTGTCACGGCGTTGGGCACCCCCTTCATGGCGCATCATCCCGGGGGCGGACGCATCTGCACCAGCCAGATCGCGGGCAAGTCGGCCGCCATGAGCCATATCAAGAACTGCAATTACGCCCCGAACGTCCTCATGAAAAAAGAGGCCGTGGACGCAGGCGTCGATTTCGTGGCCGGGTTCGACGAGCAGGGCTTCCTCACCGAGGGGGCGATCGAGAACATGGGAATCGTGACGGCCGACCGGCGCCTGCTCTTTCCCCGCCTCGACAGGATCCTGGCCGGCACCACCATGTTGCGCGTCATGGAATTGGCCCGGACCCTCATCCCGCAAGGCGCGCTGAAGGACGTGGCGTTCGCCGACATCCGCCGGCAGGACATCCTGGCGGCCAGCGAATTCATCATCACCGGCACCACCATCAACGTTGCCGCCGGAGTGGAGTTCGACGGCCAGCCCATCGGCACCGGCAAGCCCGGTCCGGTCTATCACGCGCTGGCCGGAATGCTGGACCAGGACATGAAGGCGCCCTCCCCTTGAACATCGAGCAACACCTCCCCTCCCTGCGGCATGTGGCGCCGTTCCTGGTCTGGGTAGCCGTGATGTGCCTCCCTCTGCCGGACCCGGCGATCCAGTATGCGATCCAGACGGTCGCGACCCTGGCCATCCTCCTGATGGCGCGTCCCTGGCGGTATTACCCGTCCCTGTCAGTAGAACTGCTGCCGGTCTCTATCTTGACGGGGATGGTCGTGTTTGTTCTCTGGGTGCTTCCGGAATCCGATTGGATGCGGAAATTTCCCGCGCTATTCGACCTCTATGCCCGCTATGGAATCCGTGGCGTGGCCCCGGACGGTCCAAGTCCCTATGCCCCGGAGCAATGCGGCTGGGCCTTGGCCGTGATCCGGTTGGCCGGCTCCGCCCTGGTCATCGCCGTGGCCGAGGAGTTTTTCTGGCGGGGTTTCCTCATGCGCTGGATGAAGGCCCAGCCCTTTCTGGGGGTTTCGCCCCGGCACATCGGCTGGGGGTTCCTGCTGGCGGGCTCGTGCCTCTTCGGCCTGGAGCATTCCCGCTGGCTGGCGGGCATCCTCGCCGGCCTTGCCTATGGCCTCCTGTACATCCGCACCGGCACCCTCTGGACCGCCATCATCGCCCACATCGTCACCAATTACCTGCTCGGTTTATACGTCCTGGCTACAGGAGCTTACCAGTATTGGTAAGAAGACAGAAGACAGTAGTCAGGAGGCAGGAAATGGGAGTCAGGAGGCAGAATTGTCGGAGTTAATTCTGGCTACTGAATTCTGACTACTGTCTACCGACTTCAGATAGGCCTCCAGCAACTTACTGGTTTCTTCAATCAAATGAGTTAAGACGGATACATCACCGTACTCGAGGTCCTTTGTTAAAATCAGATAATATCGGGATTCTTCAAGGGACCCTTGCGCAATATTATAAAATCGAACCTTGTCAGCTTTCCCTCTTTTCCTGAACCCTTCTGAAATATTTGCAGCTATAGAGACAGCCGAACGTCGAAATTGTGATGATAATCCACTGGCGTCCCATAGGAGACAAGCCGATCCTGATAACAGGCAACACGGGAAGT
>JBAXRC010000423.1:0-2560 GCA_037131415.1 bacterium
GCGAGGGGGAGGCGTGGCGGGTTTGGCAGTGGTGGTGCTAGATAGACATCTGAACCGCTAGTCCAGTATCCCCTTTCGTTATGTTCTTTGTAAATTTAATGGCGCAGGCACTAATGAAGACTTTTGTGCCGTTAAACAAATGGATCGGAGTCCAAAATGACCAATTTCGCGAATGATGCCAGCGACCAAATAGTTTCACGGGAAGGTCTCGAGCAAAAACTGAAAAGGAGTTACACTTTTGACTCCCGCCGTCAAGTCCCTAGATCACTTCTCGATGATCGTTTTGCGTCGTTGAAACGTGTGAGTAGCGATGAGGTAATTAGAATTCGGAAGTGTTTGGATGAAATTGCCGTGCTTTAAAGTAGTCTCAACGGGATGTTGCCCCCGAATCGACGGACACGGCAGCGAGGTGCTCATGTATTAAATGATAACTTTTGTGAGGTTGAGCAAAACTACAGAGAACAATATGACTAATTTAATCAATGATTCCAATGTTCAAAGTGATTTACGTGAACATATTGAGCAGAAGTTAAAGAGTAGGGTAGCTTTCTTTAAAAAGGTCGAAGATAGAAGTGAGTCATTCGGTTGGTGGGGTGGAGTTTTAGTGTTAGTCGCGATGCTTGCGTGGGTGATTAACTGGATTATGTATGGGGCACCTCCAGGACCTTATTTTATAATAACGGTTTTAGTGGCAATGGTGCTTTTATTTGGTGTTCCTGTTGTGACTTTTCTTGTCATCCAGTGGGGTGCAAAGCTCATTTCAAAACGTTCGGGTCAGTCCTTAATTGCGCAACTGGACGAATTGGTTATGTCACGAAATAATGAAATTAAAGAAGCCCAGCGAAAAAGGGCTCTTGAACTAGATGGTGCAAAACGAGAGCGAGAATTTGCCTCGAAAAAGGATAAAGAAGAGCGGCAAGTCAGACATGCGGAGATAAAGAAGCGTCAAAAAGAGATTCAGAGAGAACTTCAGCAATTACTGCGTAATTCTGGCGCTGACGATCCTGTTGAAGTCGTTAAGCTGCATGAAACTGGATATTTTAAATGGGATCCACAAGGTCAGTGCTGGTGTGTAGATGAAGCACTGTTAAGTAATGAGAAAAGATTAAGTAAACTTGAAAAGGAATTTGGTATCAATATTGATTGGTAATGAATTCAGGTGAAGGAGTGCTGGCATGGGTTTTGGAAAACGGAGGCTATCCCCAGCCATTAGTTTTGGATTTACCGCGATAACCTTTTTGGTCCTGGTGGGTTGTGCCCATCTTGGGGTTCCGAGTGTTTACAAGCGGTCATATCAATTGACCAACTGTAGCATTACGGTATCCGAATGGGTGAAAGCCGGTACAGATGATGAAGGCGAATATGCTGAAGTAAAAATGAATTATTTTAATGGGCGTTCATGTGAATGCAGGTTTGAAATATGGGGACGTGTTGTCGATTCTTGGGTGACTGATCTTGATCATGATGGCAATCCGGATGTGGTGGTTGTCAGTCGGTCTTTCGGGACGGGGGTATACGGAGAACTGTATGTCGTGAGGAAGGTTGCCAAGGGGTTGGCGGTTGTTAAGGGGCCTGAATTAGCCGCTGGGATGGCTAGAGGTTATGAAGGACATGATGAGTACAAACAGCACGGCGACAGAAGAATAGAGCGGACTTTTCCCATTAGAGATGCTGATGAACGCTATAGTGGAGGAGGGAGGCGCATCATCTATGCTTTTGAAAACAATAAGCTAGATCCTGTTATGTCCCAGGATGTTCGTGGGCTTTCATTGAGATGGCTTCCCTCTCGCAATTAGCGGCTAATCATTGGCTCATTATGAATCAGGTGTCGTTGTAGGTTTAGTAGATTTTTTATGGTATTAAAAATTGGAATCACGTGTTTACAAATCTGACGCCGACCGCCAATATGACCAAGGTCACGATTAATGCCAGTTCTCCTGATGAGATGAACTTCTAGTCGAATCAGAGTTGCGCGGTAAAGGTTAATAAATCTTAAGGGAGAACATGATGGGTGAACTTAAAACATACAGGGTGGAATTTGGTGAGACAGGCAATGTATATGCATTGGCCTGTACAGCTTCAGGGAATTTGAATGAGCTTGTTGATGGGTTGAGATCATGTGAGAATTGCACTGTTACGGAATATCCATCTGATAGAATCCAAGACTTGAAGTCAATGCAGGTTATCTGTGGTGAAGTGATAAAGAAATAAATGGTGATATCAATGGATGCCGCAGAACGCGAAATAGCTGAAATGAAGTTC
Source organism: bacterium (assembly GCA_037131415.1). Lineage (GTDB taxonomy): Bacteria > Verrucomicrobiota > Kiritimatiellia > CAIKKV01 > CAITUY01 > JAABPW01. The sequence continues at coordinate 2,263 of JBAXRC010000423.1, forward strand.
GAACTAAAAGTTCATAAGTCTAATGGACAGGCTTATGAGGATTTCTTTGTCGATATTATGACCAGGCGGTATCCTGCTTTTAAGCCAATCAAGCCGCAAGGAAAATTGGGGGATAAGAAAAACGATGGCTATGATAAATCCACAGGAAAATACTATCAGGTATACTCTCCAGAAAAACCGAGCGAAAGCATCGCGAAGGCGATAAAGAAAGCTCGAGCCGACTTCACTGGATTATACAAATATTAGAAGATAAGGGACAGGTTGTTAGTATAGATTACTATTTACACCGTAATTAGAT
>JBAXRC010000424.1:0-2547 GCA_037131415.1 bacterium
GGCGGATGGCGGTCACGAAGTTCCGTCCACACGGCGCCCAACCTCCGCCCGGTCCTGTCGAGACGATAGCCCATCTGGCGCGCTGCCCAGGTGGCTGCCCATGCGGGATGTCATGTGGTTATTGCTGACGGGCGTAAGCCCGGGACCATTTCGAGGGTGATGCGGGGCGAGGATGTCGGGACGTTTGTGGTGGCTTCTCTGTAAGAAATGTAGACAGGAGTATCGTATGGGGCTGCATGAAGATATGGTGATGATGGGCGATAACGCGGTCGCGGCATCGCGTGAGCTGGCCCGATTGTCAGCCCGGAAGAAAAATACCATCCTGCTGGCCATGGCGGATGAGATCGAAGTCTCCCGCGAGGTCATCAAGCAGGCCAATGCGAGGGATGTCGATGCCGCACGGGCCTCTGGAATGCTACCACCTCTGGTCGACCGGTTGACCCTGACTGATTCCCGCATCAACAGCATGGCGAAGGGTTTGCGTGATGTCGCCGGGCTCAAGGATCCGGTTGGTGCCGTTATTAGCCGATGGATACGTCCGAATGGTCTCGAGATTGTCAAAAGCCGGGTTCCAATCGGGGTGATTGCCATTATTTACGAGGCCCGCCCGAATGTGACGGCCGATGCGGCTGGATTGTGTTTCAAGGCTGCCAATGCCGTCATTTTGAGAGGCGGCAAGGAGTCAATCCATTCGAACCACGCGATCGTTGAAGTGCTTCAGGCCGGTGGGCGGAAAAAAGGCCTTCCCGAGAATGCCTTTCAGTTAGTGAAGACGACCGACCATGATGCCGTGAAGGAGCTTGTGCAACTCGAGGGCAAAATCGATTTGGTGATTCCGCGCGGGGGGGAAAGCCTTATCCGGGCCGTCGTGGAGCAGGCCCGTGTTCCTGTGATCAAGCATTATAAGGGTGTTTGCCATACTTATGTGGATACTGCCGCGAATTTGGATATGGCGTTGAAAATTTGCGAAAATGCCAAGTGCCAGCGCCCCGGCGTCTGCAATGCGATGGAAACCGTGCTGGTTCATGAGTCCGTTGCCGTTCTGTTTTTGACGAAGTTGTATGCCCGGTTGGGGCTTGAACTGAAAGTTGAGCTGCGTGGTGATGAGGCGGCCCGGGCGATTATACCGCAGATGAAGCCTGCGACCGAGGAGGATTGGACGGCCGAGTATCTGGACCTGATCCTCGCGGTAAAGGTGGTTCCATCATTAAAGGCTGCCATTGATCACATCAGCCGGTATGGGTCAAACCATTCGGATGCGATCATCTCGGATTTGGCGGACGCCCAGAAGGAATTTACCCGCGAAGTGGGATCCGCTGCGGTCTATGTCAACTCATCCACGCGCTTTACCGATGGTGCCGAATTCGGTATGGGTGCGGAGATCGGGATCAGTACGGACAAGCTTCATGCCCGGGGGCCCATGGGTCTCGAGGAGTTGACCACCTATAAATATATCATCAGCGGTGATGGGCAGATTCGCGAATAAGGGTACGTTCCATCACGATCTCAAACTGGCGCATCATGACGGCACGGACTTCCTGCATCGTGGGGCACTGATCCCCGAGAATGGCGTTCAGGGATGTCACTTTTTCCCCATGCAACCCGCACGGCACAATGGTGTTAAATCCTTCGAGCCCGATGTTAACATTGAAACTCATGCCGTGGGATGAGACCCATTTCTTGAACCGTACCCCGATGGCGGCTAATTTGCCATGGTCTGTCCAGACTCCGGTCTTTCCCTTGCGACGATAAGCCGTGACTTGGAACGCTCCGGCTGTCCGGATTGAAATTTCCTCCAGCCTGCTGACGAAGGCATGGGCATCAGCTTCGTTTCCGGTGAGTTTCAGGACCGGGTAAAGGATAAGCTGTCCCGGCGCATGATAGGTTATATCGCCTCCCCTCGGAGTTTCTGAAAGGTCAATCCCGCGACTGGCCAAGGTTTCCAGTGGGAGAAGCAGATGCTCGTGCTTGGCGCGGATACCCAGGGTGATCACAGGCGTGTGTTCCAGCAGGATCAATGTATCCGGTATTGTGTCCGTCTGCCTTTTTGCCACCAGTTCATCCTGAATTGTGAGCGCGTCAGCGTAAGGGACTGGATGGGGAAAAGTGATCAGGTGGGTGTTCATGCCGGATCAGGAGGCGCGCTTGACGGTGTATTCTGCCAGTGCAATCAGGGGCTGCGGGTCGCCGGGCAGGGATCGGATGGCCTGGACGGCTTCCTCGACTAGGGTGTTGGCCCGGGTGCGGGATGCTTCCAGTCCGTGGACGGCAACATAGGTCAGCTTCTTGAGTTCGGCGTCATTTCCAACGGGTTTTCCAAGTTGCAGTGAGGTTGATGTTACGTTGAGGATGTCATCGGCAATCTGGAATGCAAGACCGGCACATTCACCGTAACGTGTCAAGGCGGCAAGGGCGGCTGGTGATGCGGCGGCGCATATTCCACCGATCCGCACGGAGGCACGGATGAGTGCGGCGGTTTTATGGCGGTGGATGTAGTCAACGAGGTCAGCATTGGCTTCCTGGCCTTCGGCGGAAAGATCCTCGACC
>JBAXRC010000425.1:0-2540 GCA_037131415.1 bacterium
GGTGGCCGACTGCGGGCCAATGCGAGAAATCGGCGGAGATGCGATCCGGTATTGTGATGGTTCTTCGGCGGATCTGGCCCGGCATCTTGATGACCTCATGGGGCTTGCGGCAGCGGATCGTGCGGACCTGGTGGCGAAGGCTCGGGAGCGTGCCGCCACCTTTTCCTGGGAAGAAACTGCGGATCAGACGGTGGCAGTGCTCGAAAAGGTGGTTTCGGGAAGCAGGACTACCGGGTGAGGATGGTGTCTTCGAATGGGAGGAGGACATCGAGGATGCGGGATTCCTTGACTCCGACCGTGTTCTGGCTCTCGATGTAGGGGGTGGTCCGGTATTCCGTGATGTCATTGAGATTATGGAGCATGGTCCGGAGGGATTCTGCGGCATCAATGCTTGATTTCAGCAGTTCCCCGCTCATGTCCTTGTCGGACGGACCGATTCTTGCGAGCAGTTCGAGGCTGGCGAGCAGGACGGTGGCGGGCTGGCCGAGATGATGGCAGGCGGCGCCGAGGCTCTCGACCATGACCCGCTGTCGTTCCGCCTGTTGCTCGGCGTCCTGGGCGCGTATGCGGTCACTGATGTCGAGGAATGACATTACCACCCCGATCAGCTCTTCATCCGCATTCCGGTTGGGTGCGGTGGTCAACTGGACGTGGATGGTGGTGCTGTCCTTCCGACTGAGAATCAGTTCCCCGCTCCAGCTCTCACCCCGTTGGACGGTGGCCAGGATGGCGGTCACGGTGTCCTCACCTGGGATCAATTGTTTCAGGTTGGAGCCGGTGATGGATTCAGGTTTTGATTCACCCCAGAGCCTGGCACCGGCTTGATTGATATAGTCAATCTGTCCATTCAGGTCCGAGATGACGATGCCGGTGGCGGCATTCTGGACGGCGGTACGGATGGTATGCAGCATTTCCTCGGCTTCCTGGCGTACGGTAATGTCGCGGACGAAGCAGCAGAAATATTTCCCACCCCGAATCGTCAGCAGATTTACCGCAATCTCCGACGGGAAGATGGACTGGTCCTTCCGGGCGCAGTAGGCCTGCATGAGGACGAACCGGTCGTTGGACACCCCGGTTTTGAGGGTGGCAATCGTCTCAGGAGTGGCGCCGGAAACAATATGCGTCAGGTTGAGTACGGTCAGTTCCGCCTGGGTGTAGCGCAGGAATGACAGGGCGCGGGGATTGGCGTCCACAATGGTGCCATCCAGATTCGCGATGATGGCCCCGTCATAGACGCTCTGGAAGAGTTCCTGGAAATCGACGTTACCCAGGGCGTGGATTGAGGGGGATTTGTCCGGCATCTGCGGGGCGGGCTCAGGCCGGGGTGTCAGGCCCTGGGTTTTTTCTGGTGCCTTCAATTCCCCCTTTAATTTTGGGGAAATATCAATCCGCATGGTTTGGGATGAACGAGTCATGGTTTCCACCTTCTTTCAGAAACTATACCCCTCGAATAGCTCATTTTCACTATTAGGAATTCTAGCTTGGAGATTTTGATTTGTCAGTAGAATTGCAAGATATTGTGTGTGTTTTGTGTCTGTATTCGGTACGGCACTCGGCTGCTAACAGGCTTGCGGAAGCAACAGAGGTTTGCTTAAATATAAAATGTTGTTCAAGAATTATGGAGCAAACATGAAAAAATCAATTATGTTGATCGCTGTACTGGGTTGCTTCGGCTGGTTTGTATTTGTTTGCGACGGAGGCATGCCGGCGCAGGGGTTTTTCAGGATTCAGGGGCCAACCAATACTGCGATAACCGGCTTCACGAGCACAGGATTGTTGACGTGGACCAATGCGGCCGTTGGTGATGCTTGTTCAGTTCAATGGCTCGGGTCACTTGGTGCTTCAAATGATTGGAAGATCTTTGTGCAATACCCCGTGACTTCCACTGTCTGCCAGGTGCAGGTGTTCATTCCGTCCGTGCCGACGGGAATGGCTTTCATCGCCACGAGCCGGTTTCAGATGGGGAATTGCATGGGCGCCGGGGATGGGGCAAACGCTGATGAGAGTCCTCTGCACAACGTTTATGTGACTCCTTTCTACATGGACCAAGTAGAGGTGACAAAGGCACAGTGGGATGATGTGTATGGGTGGGCAACCAATCACGGGTATGGATTTGCCAATATTGGCTTTGGCAAGGGGACAAACTATCCAGTTGAGTCGGTTAGTTGGTTTGACGTGGTTAAATGGTGTAATGCACGTAGTGAGAAGGAGTCATTGACTCCTGTGTATAACACTTATGAGGTTGATTACGATGAGTTTGGAGATCCCATCGGCACGAATATCGTTGTATTTAAGTCGGGTGAATCAAACATTACGTCTAGTCTTGTGTATTGGACTGCGAATGGATACCGGTTGCCGACAGAGGCGGAATGGGAGCTGGCTGCAAGGGGTGGAATGGCGGGGCATCGGTTTCCCTGGGCAGGGACAGACACCATCACGCAAACCAATGCCAACTATTACAGCTTTGGGGATGGGGGGGCCACCTACTTCTATGATATGAATCCAACAGAAGGCTATCCGTTCTTCACGGGCGATTTTAC
>JBAXRC010000426.1:0-2537 GCA_037131415.1 bacterium
CATTGGTGTTTTTCATGAGGCACCTGTCCCGGCTGATTCCCCGCCGCCGGCCGGGGATGGGGCCGGGGAGCCAGGTTTTGTTCCTCCGCCGGACTTGGGGGCGGTTTCATCGGTTTCGGGTCCCGGAACAGGGGGCGCGGCAACAGGCGGGGCATCGGGCACCCAGCCGAGGAACCAGCCCCAGTCGCCCGTGATGTTCATCAAGCTGGATCTGGGTAATCCCCGGTATTGGAATGTCACGCCCAATGATCTGGATGGGTTGCTGATGGAAATCAAGGCGCGGATGGGGTTGTCGTACCGGATGGAGGTGCGGTCGCTGGATCAGATCAAGGCTGATCCCGAAAAGAACCCCGTTTTGTACCTGAGCGGGCACTATCATTTTGCCTTCACCCCGGCGCAGCGCGCGTTGCTCCGGAAATTCATGATGGCGGGCGGCATGATGGTGTTTGATTCCGGATTGGGCTCCAAACCGTTTTATGACTCGGCGCGGCGGGAACTGCGACTCATTTTCAGGGATGCGCCATTGCAGCGGCTCAGTTCCGATCATCCCGTTTTCCGATCCTATTACGAGATTCCCCGGGTTCATTATGGCGAAGGCGTTCGGGCTGGTGGCGGGCGTGTTGATGACAATGCGCCTTGGATCGAGGGGGTGACGATCCATTGCCGAACCGTGGCGGTGCTGTCGCGGTGGGGCATGGCAATAGGCTGGCAGAAGGGTGCCCGGGAGGATCAGCCAGCCTACTCCTCCGAGGATGCGATCCGATTGGGTGTTAATCTCTTCTCCTATGCCCATGCCCTGCGCGGATGGACCAAGCAGACCTCGGTGATCGGTCCCCTGATTGATCCGGCCTCAGCGCCTTCAGGGGACAGGCTGTTTGTTGGGCAGATTCGGTATGAGGGGGAATGGAACCCGCGCCCCTCGGCTTTTCCGATGCTGCTGAAGACCTTTAACCAGAGAACAGCGGTTCCCGTGCGGCTGGATATCCGCGAATTGCGGCTCAATGATTCGCGAGTTTTTGATTCTCCAATTTTATATCTCACGGGTCATGAAGGGTTTAGGTTTTCAAACGAGGACATTTCCATGCTCCGGAAGTACCTGGCGAGCGGGGGATTCCTTTATGCCGAAGCCTGTTGCGGGCGAAGGGGGTTTGACCAGGCGTTTCGTGCCGAGATGGGGCGGGTCTTTCCGGGCAAGATTATTGCCAGGATTCAGCCTGATAATGACGTTTTCTCGATTCCCAATGTGGTTAAGAAGATGAGCGTCACCCCTTCCCTGGCAAATCTGTTGGGAACCACGGTGGTGGCGCCGAAACTTGAAGGATTTGAGCTCAATGGGCACTTGACGGTTATTTATAGCCCCTATGGCCTGGCCGGAAGCTGGGAAATGACGCAAAATCCCTATGCATTGGGCTATAATGATGCCGAATCATTGCGATTGGGCCAGAATATCCTCATGTATGCGCTGACGCATTAATTCGACCTTGAAAAAGGGCTTAGCGCCAAGACTATGGGCTCTTCGGTTGTCTGGCTTGTAACTCGTTTATTATGTTTATGTTGTGAATATTATGTAACCTTTTGTCGGGATCATACATTATCCAGGTGTAGAGAGTGTTGAGTAGGGAGAGGTGAGATGATTGTTGTAACCTTTTAGCGTGACAGAACATTATCTAGTAGAATACGATTTTAGAGGTTGATGAGAGAGTAACCAGAAGAAAGGGAAAGAAAAATGAAGTATATCGTTCCAATGTTGACCGCGACCATGTGCGCGGGTATTGCGTTCGCGGCGGGTGATGGCAGTGATGAGGCTGGGTTCGTCCCGGTTCCGCACGAGATCAAGTTGCCGTCCGCCCCGCCCCGTAGCGTTTCCTCGGCGGAAACCTTTATCGCCGGTGGTTGCTGCAATCCGATGTCGCGCACCGAGGCAAAGACGCCTCCGGTTCCCCCGGCATTGATCTCGAAGATCTCGAACTAATTTCGTTATCCCGAGATTGTATGGTCGTTTGATGTGCGAACGGTGAGGGAAACCTTGCCGTTCGCCTTTATATTTTATGAAATTGGAGCGTTGCCCCATTGTCGGCTACGGCAAGAGCGAGACGCCGGAAAATACCGTCCGGCGCCTTGAGGCTGCGCTTGGTGCCCTGTACCAGTACAAGTATCTTGAAGGCCGGACGGCGGAATACCTCTACTGGAGTGGCGTTTTTATTGACGAGCTTGATTTCGAGGGCATGGGGAAGGGTATTTCCCCCATTCTTTGCAAGGCAAGCGCCTTGGCGGAAACCGCCGAGCGGTTGGCCATCCGTGAGTTGACCCGGTTGCCCGGGTATCTTCATGCCCACCAGAAGGATGTCCCGAACGGCGTCGGGATCGAGGAATTGCTGGTTCACATTGCTTCCGCCACTCCTGGCGTTGTCCGGAAAATCCAGGCGACCGATCTGGCTCAGCACTGGGTGGACGCCGAATCGCTCATGACTGGAAAAGCGCGGAAAGTTCCCATCAAATATATCCACGGGATCAGCGGAACCAACGGATTGGCCTCG
>JBAXRC010000427.1:0-2525 GCA_037131415.1 bacterium
GTCCATAGGACATCACCGCCAGAACAAACAGGAAGGTGGTGACCAACTGGGCGCGGGCATCAAGCCGGTGTACCGGGGAATCCATCCGCCCCAGTTCATCCATCCGCCCCACTTCAAGGTATTGCCCGAATGCCACGTTTGTTTACCCGATGTCTTCACCCGTTGTCGTAACGGTCAGCTTCCCATGCTTGACGCCACGGGCCGCAATCAACTGATCCGCCACCAGCCTGACCGTCGCCGCCCTCCCCCTGACGGCCAAAACCTCCATGCAATTATGGTGATCCAGGTGGACGTGCAGGGTCGCAATGATGACTTCCTGGTGGTCGTGCTGGATATCCGTCAGCAACGCCTGCACATTCCGCTTGTGGTGATCATACACCAGCGTGATGGTGCCGGCGATCTCGCGGCTGTCGTCCTCGCCATGATGTTCCACCAGATGTGCGCTGACCATGTCCGCCACGGCCTGGGACCGGTTGACATACCCCTTTGCCTTGACCATCTGATCCAGCTGCCGAACCAGTCCTGCGGGCATGGAGAGACTGAATCGATTGACCGTTTCTTTTTTCATGGTTTCACTTTTTTATGAGTTTTCAGTCCAACGCCTATCAGAATCGCCAATGCCAGCGTAAGAAATCCCCCTGCAATTCCCGAAACCGAAGTCCCGACATTCACGGCGGGCCAGGGCTCAGACGGGGAAACCTCCTTGCCGGTCACCTTGGCAATCGACCACTCCAGCCCATCCGGATGTGTGGAGGCAAACCAACTCACGACACCCCCCAGGATCAAGGCAGCCACCAACAGGCCAATCAGCACAGGCCGAAGGCTTCGCGCCTGATTTCCAAGGGTGGACGCCGACCTCCGGGCGGCGTCAGGTGCATGAGGGGGACATGGATGGGCTGACCGTGCCCGGAGGTCCCGGTCCACCTCGGCGCCCACCTCCAATGCCTCGGGCCGGGCACGGGCAATAAAGGCGACTACTGCAGCAGTGGCCAGTCCCTCCACGATCCCAATCGCCAGATGGATGGGTTGCATGATCAGGACAAAGGTATTGAACGGCAATTCCGCGATTCCCGACAGCTTGGATTCCACCACCACACCAAAGGCGCCCAGTTGCAGCCCGACAACCCCAGCCACCACCGCCGCACTCCAGGCTCGCCCACCCATCCGGGCTTGCCCGGCGATCGGCCTATAAAACAAGGGATAAGCAATGAAGGCCGGAAAGAACCCCAGGTTGAAGATGTTGCATCCCAGCGCCAGAAGTCCGCCATCGGCAAAAAACAAGGCCTGCACCGTCAAGACCGAGGCAATCACCAGAACCGCCGCATAGGGCCCCAACAGGATCGTCAGGATCAACCCGCCGCCGAGGTGGCCGCTCGACCCCGTGACCGGAATCGAGAAGTTGATCATCTGCGCGGTGAAAATGAAGGCACCCAGCACGCCCATCATGGGAACCAGCCGGTCATCCTGAAACCGCTTCACTTTCCGGGCGCACCAGCCAATCAATCCGGCACTCACCGCCCACGTCGTCCCGCCCACAACAGGCGAGATCAAGGCATCGGCCATGTGCATAATCCGTTACTCCTGACTGATCACCCTGTTCCCCTGCCTCCGCAACCTAATAGTGTTACCAATGTCAATAAACGTAACACCCCCGAAAAAACAGGACAAGAAGAATGTGACCGGCTGTTGCCGGGACACCTCACCTAAGGACCTCCTCTTTAACGTTCGGCACATTCACGGCGCTGCCCACGCGGCTCGGCAAGCCTCGCCCTCCAAAAGGCGGAAAGCAGTTCGTCCCGCATGCGGGATCACCTCCAAAATCATCATCTCCACTTTCTGAATGATATCTTTTGGAGGGCGAGGCTTGCCGAGCCGTTTCAGTACAAGGATGTTTTGGGCGATAGGCGCAAGTTCTCGACTCGCTATGCAAGGATTTGGCGGCCTTTAACAGGATTGACCTCGACAGAACGGAAGGGCTACGATTGTCGGCATGAGTGAGAAAAAAGAAACCCCGACCGTGAAGAGGACCCACCCCATTGTCCTTATTCTCGGAGGGGCACGCAGCGGGAAAAGCACCTATGCCCAGAAGCTGGCCGAACGCTGGTGGCCGAGCCCGCTCTACCTCGCCCCCGCCGAAACACTCGATGACGAAATGGCCGACCGGGTCAAGCTTCACCAGGAGAATCGCGGCTCCCGCTGGGCCTGCGTAGAAGAACCCCTCGATATCGCAAAGGTCATCAAAGACTCAACGCCAGCCCGGGATGGCGTTCTGCTCGATTGCGCCACACTGTGGCTCACGAATGTGCTGCTGAAAGAGGGAGTGGCAGGAATCGAAACCCGGAAGCACGCGCTCACCGCCGCCCTGCAAACCTGTTCAACCGGCGTGATCATCGTGAGCAACGAGGTGGGAATGGGCATTGTTCCTGAATATCCGCTCGGTCGTGATTTTCGCGATCAACAGGGTTGGCTGAATCAGGAACTGGCCGCCATCGTGGCCCTGGCCAATCACATGGCCCTGGAACAGA
>JBAXRC010000428.1:0-2524 GCA_037131415.1 bacterium
GGACTCTCGGTGGGGTACAAGGTGGGCCAGTTTCTCCAGCAGGTCATGGCAGACATCAGGATCGGCATTCTCATTGATGGTTACGCCGGCAGTTGTGTGGGGCACAAAGACCGTGACCGTGCCCGTCGCCATTCCTCGCGCCGCAACAACCTCCCTAATCTTGTCCGTAATATCCACCAACTGGCACCGAGATTCCGTCACAACCTGAATCGTATTCATCCTCTTCCCTTCAACTCCTCAGGTGGCTTTGTAGTTGTCCAGCGCAGCCCTCAGATCCTTCGTGATCTTCTCTACCAGCACGGCCGGTTCAAGAATCTTCGCCCCGCCGCCCCACGACAACACCCAGTCCTTGACCTCGTTGATATGGTTTGTCTTGAACTCCAAAATCAACCCGCCATCCCGCCGTTCTTTAATGCTCTGCGCCGGGTGCCACTGCCGCTCCCGGATGTAGGGCGCCACAACAGGGGTGAACTGGATCCGGACCGTGTAAAACTCAGGTTTCCAGATAATCCCGAACTGATCGCCAAATATCTTCAGCACAGTCATCTCGGACGGCATTACAAAGGTTTCATCCATGATCTTGGCCTTGCTGATCCGGGACACCCCGAACGTTCTCAGCGCCTTCCGGAGATGGCAATACGCATTCAGGTACCACTCACCCTTGTAACTCACGAGATAGTAGGGGTCTACCGTGCGTTCTCCCTCAGCTTTGGTGGACGGCCCGGGAGCCTCATGAGTGAGCGTGACCTGGCGGTTATCCCTGATCGCCTTGGCCAGGGAATCCCAGATCACCGACCGGACCTTTGTCACCGGCTCAGGAAACACCAGGATGCGGTCAGTCATCCAGGACGGGTTGATGCTGGTTTGGTCAGGCAGCGATTCCGCGATTTTGTTGAGTACCGATGAAAGTTTCTCATAAAGCGGCGTGTTCTTGTACTGGTTGAGCAGAGTACGCACCACGCAGATGGTGAACAAGTCGCTCTCGCTGATGTTCATCGCCGGCAGGGAGAAGTTGGGTTCAGAATAATAGTACCCATGCCGCAGGGGATCATAAGCCACAGGCGCCGAGAGCTCATCGCGCATGTAATCCAGGTCACGTTGGATAGTCTTGCCCGACACCTCCCACTCCCGTGCCAAGGTGATGCAGTTGGGATACTTACCGTCCCGGAGTTTCCGGTCAATAAAGAGCAGCCGTTTGAATTGTGGCTTGAACTTGAGCATAGGTCGCCTCGATGCCCCGAATCATCCGCCAAGCCGTGACGACATGCAAGACTTGAGACCGTTTATTCTGAAATCTGAAATTTTATGTTTCAAATTATTTCCCCCGGTCTCTATTTGTCCGTCCCCCTGTGATAGAAACACCTGCATCGTGGATATTGTTTTTTGCTGACGAGTTTTACTGGAGATTTCGTATGAACGCCTCGGTATTTCATTCTGACTCCTGAATCCTGACTTCTGAATCCCTGGCAAACCCAAGTCAAGTGATAAAACACAACATATAGACATTCTTATTATTGACACCCACAAGATATTGTATAACCATGCCGCCCCTTATCAAAGAAAGTGAAATGAAAATGACACGCAAGACGCCCTCTGAAAGCAGTTCGAACACCCTTAAGCTCACGGACAACAGCCTGGCTGTCCTGAAGGCCCGTTACCTCTCCAAGAATGAAAAAGGTGAAATCTCCGAGACCCCTGAGGCACTGATCCAGCGCGTGGCCTTTGCCGTGGCCCAGGCCGAGAAAGCGTACGGCGCCGATGAGACCCGGGTTGAAGCCGTGACCGCCGACTTCTACCGTCTGATGGCCGATGGCACCTTCATGCCGAACTCCCCGACCCTCATGAACGCCGGCCGGTCCTTCGGGATGCTCTCAGCCTGCTTCGTCCTCCCCGTAGAAGACTCCATCGAGGGTATCTTCTCCAGCATTAAGAACACAGCCCTCATCCAGAAGGCGGGTGGGGGAACAGGCTTCAGTTTCAGCCGTCTCCGCCCAAAGAATGACCGCGTGACCTCCAGCAGCGGTACAACCTCCGGCCCCATCTCGTTCATGAAGGTGTTCGGCAAGGCCACCGATGCCATTCAGCAAGGTGCCTTCCGCCGTGGCGCCAACATGGGGATCATGCGTATCGATCACCCGGATATCATTGACTTCATCAACGTCAAACAGGACCTGGGCGAACTCACCAACTTCAACCTTTCCGTGGGGATCACCGAGGCCTTCATGCGCCAACTGCTCGCCAATCCCGCCGCCGAGCACATCGTGCGCAATCCCCGGAGCGGCGCGGAATCGAAACTACCCAAGGCTGACGGCAAATCCTGGACTGTCGGCGAGATGTTCGACCTAATCATCGAGCGGGCCTGGCGGACAGGCGAACCCGGTGTTGTTTTCCTCGACCGCATCAATGAAGACAACCCCACGCCGCACATCGGCGAGATCGAGGCGACCAATCCCTGTGGCGAGCAGCCCCTGCTTCCCTATGAGAGCTGTAACCTGGGCAGCATCAATCTGACCAAGTTCGTCCC
>JBAXRC010000429.1:0-2520 GCA_037131415.1 bacterium
CCATAGCGGAGATCGCTGCCAAGCTTGATTTTTCCCAAGATTACATCAAGGCGATCTGCTTCCTTCTGGAACACGGGGAAAAGCGGCTGTTGACCGGCGTCGAGCGCGGCATCATCCCAGTCACCGGTTTTCAGGTTGAGCAGGTTCATCCCCGCGCCATCCCCGAAATCAATGGGGGCCTGTTTGCCGATCAGAACGGAACACAGGAAGGAGGAGACCAGGTGAATCCGGTCGGTGTTGGCGTACCCGGCTGGGCAGGTTTTGAAAAACCGGCGGATCTGGGGGCCGGTGAATCGTTCGGTCGCCGGAGAACCCGTGTCGGATTGCAGGCGCGGGCCAACCGCCGCGGCGATCTCCTGGCATTCGGCGCGGGTTGAACTGTCCATCCAGATGGGGGAGGTCGCTCGTGAGAACGCCGGGGTGAGTTGGTCGGCCAGCGTTTTGCCGGAGTGGAGTTCCGCCAGAAGCCGGGTGGCCTGGGCGTTCAAATAGACCGAGCCGTGTTGCTGGCCATCACCGCTGATGGCGCGGATCTCATGCATGGGGGTGCCGCCAGCCTGAAGTCTTTCCAGCACCAGGTCCAGCGCGGCCAGCCACATCTGCGGCAGGGCGTGCTGGACCAGCGGATCCGGATTCTGGAGTACCCCCTCCGGACAGCCGTATTGGGGGAGGTCCTGCCCGAAATTGACGGCGGCGGAAGCGACGATGCTTCCGTGCCCGGGATCAATGACCACGGCTTTCATGCCCTGGGTGCTGCTGTCGAGGCCGAGGTAAAGCGACATGGACCTGAAACTCCTGCGGGAACCGGCGTCGGCTTAGAGGCTGTCGTTGAAGAAAATTTCCATCAATTCCTGGCGCCCGCTGGTCAGGGTGGGTTCGCCGTTCTTCCGAACCCACTGTTCAATGGCCCGGGTGTCCCGCTTGCCTTTAAGCATGGCCGCTCCGATGCCGTTCTCCCAGCTTGAATAACGAGCGGCAACGGCGCCGGTGTAGGCCTTGTTGGCCAGCAGTTTTTCGGCGGCGAGCAATCCGCGTGCAAACGTGTCCATGCCGCCGATGTGGGCGTAGAACAGGTCCAGCGGATCCACGGAGCCACGACGGCACTTGGAGTCGAAGTTGAAGCCGCCGGCTCCCAGTCCGCCCGACTGGAGTACGACCATCATGGCGGCGGTGGCTGAATAGAGATGGGTCGGGAACTGATCCGTATCCCAGCCCAGCAACGGGTCGCCGGTGTTGGCGTCGATGCTGCCGAGCTTGCCCTCGGCGGCGGCGACGGTCAGCTCATGCTCAAAGGTATGCCCCGCCAGGGTGGCGTGATTGGCCTCGATGTTCATCTTGAAGTGTTCGTACAGGCCGTGGGCGCGGAGAAACCCGAGCACCGTGGCGGTGTCAAAATCGTACTGGTGCTTGGTGGGTTCTTTCGGCTTGGGTTCGATCAGGAACTGGCCCTTGAATCCGATGGACTTCTTGTAGTCAACGGCAAGCTGGAGGAATCTGGCAAAGGTCTCCTGCTCGCGGGAATACCGGGTGTTGAGGAGGGTTTCGTAGCCTTCCCGCCCGCCCCAGAAAACGTAGTTCTCGCCGCCCAGCGCCTGGGTGGCGTCCAGGGCGTGCTTGACCTGCGCGACGGCGTAGGCGAAGACGTTCGCATCGGGATTCGTTCCGGCGCCGTGGGTATAGCGGGGGTGCGAGAAAAGGTTGGCGGTGCCCCACAGGAGCTTGATGCCGGTCGCCTTCTGGAGTTTTCCAGCCAGTTTGACGAGGATCTCGAGGTTCTTGCAGGACTCCGCGAAGGTCGCGCCTTCCGGGGCGATATCGCGGTCGTGGAAGCAGTAGAAGGGGATTCCCATTTTGACGCAGAACTCGAAGTTGGCGTGGAGCGTTTTTTCGGCGACCTCCATCGGGGATGATCCGGTGGCCCAGTCCCGTGCCCATGCGGCAGGCCCGAACATGTCGGAGCCATTGCCCTTCAGGGTGTGCCAGAACGCGCAGGCGAACCGGAAGTGCCCGGCCATGGTCTTGCCGTGAACCTTCCTCCGGGCGTCATAATACTTGAACGAGAGGGGATTCTGGCTTTTGGGCCCTTCATAACGAATGCAGGACTTGACCTGCGGAAAATACGATTGCCTGGTCATGTTGCGTCTCTTTCTCTTGCGATTCTGAACTCCTGCCCTGAACCCCTTCCGACAATGGAGTCCGTTGAAAATCACTTCTGGTTTCTGGCACATCACGTGTCAGGTGTCAAGCGTCAGGAGGGCGATCTGTGCATAATAATTATTACAGGGAAGTTATAGGGGACGCCCTCCCTGTAACTGATCCCTTAACGGACCGGTGGTGAGCCGGTTTCTACTGCCTTGGTGAAGAATTGGACCAACCGCTTCCGATAGGAGGCGCCATAAGTTGTGAAGGCCTCCAGGTGGTCCCCGCCCTCAACCGTCCAGAGTTGTTTGGGTTCGCCTGCTTTCTGGAGAATTGTAATGTGAAATGCCGTAGGGATAAGAGAAAGCGTTCCATGCCATG
>JBAXRC010000430.1:0-2507 GCA_037131415.1 bacterium
AAATTACGAAACAATTATCTTTTCTAGATCGGTATTTGACGCTGTGGATCTTTCTGGCGATGGGGGTGGGGGTTGCGCTGGGCTATGGGGTGCCCGCCTTCGGGAGCTGGATAGGAGCCCTGCGGCCCGAAGGAACCCAGACCAGCATCCCCATTGCGGTCGGGTTGATCCTGATGATGTATCCGCCGCTGGCCAAAGTGAAGTATGAAGAACTGGGCGACATTTTCAGGGACTTCAAGGTTCTCGGATTGAGCCTCGTGCAGAACTGGTTGGTCGGTCCACTCCTCATGACCGCGCTGGCTATCGTATTCCTGCGGGGTCAGCCGGAGTTCATGATCGGGCTCATCATGATCGGTTTGGCGCGGTGCATTGCCATGGTGATTGTGTGGAACGATCTGGCGAAGGGGGACGCGGAGTATTGCGCGGGGTTGGTGGCGTTCAACTCGATCTTCCAGGTCCTTTTCTACAGCCTCTTTGCGTGGCTGTTTGTGACCAAGCTCCCGCCTTTGCTCGGCCTGTCGGGCGTGGTGGTGAATGTGACGATGAAGCAGATTGCCGAAAGCGTGTTCATCTATCTTGGAATTCCATTTATTGCCGGGATGCTGACCCGCCTCATCCTGGTGAAGGCGAAGGGGAAGGACTGGTATCATTCGAAATTCATTCCCAGAATTTCACCCATGACCCTGGTCGCCTTGCTGTTCACCATCGTGGTCATGTTTTCCATGCAGGGCCAGAAGATCATTGCCAAACCCGGCGATGTGTTATTGATTGCCGTGCCGCTGTTGATTTACTTCGTGACGATGTTTCTGGTGAGTTTCTGGATGAGCGCCAAGGCGGGCGCCAACTACGCCAAGTCGGCGACCCTCTCCTTCACGGCGGCCAGCAACAACTTTGAGTTAGCCATTGCGGTGGCGGTGGGCGTGTTCGGCATCAATCACGGTGCGGCTTTTGCCGCCGTGATCGGGCCGCTGGTGGAAGTGCCGGTTCTGATCGGGCTCGTAAACGTATCGCTGTATTTCCGGCGGCGGTATTTTGGAATGGGGCAATAACCCTCTTTCGGGGGAGAGTCCAAACCTGTTTACTTTTTTGAAAAAAACTGGATACTTCCCCGATGATTGACACAATTCATCAGTGGATTATTGCGGTTAATGGCGTCCTTTGGGGACCGCCCATGCTGGTTCTTCTTTTCGGAACCCACATCTATCTGACCCTTCGCACGGGGCTTATGCAGCGGCATCTGGTGAAGGCGCTCAAGCTGTCCGTCACCCGGGAAAAGGATGCCAAGGGTGATATTTCCCCCTATGCGGCCCTGACCACGGCGCTGGCGGCCACCATCGGGACCGGCAATATCGTGGGCGTTGCCACGGCCGTGGCCCTGGGTGGGCCGGGTGCCGTCCTGTGGATGTGGCTTACCGGGGTGCTGGGCATGGCCACCAAGTATTCCGAAGCGCTTCTGGCGGTGAAATACCGGGTCCAAACCGAGGATGGCACCATGATCGGCGGGCCCATGTACGCACTGGAAAAAGGGCTCGGACTCAAAAAGCTGGGCCTGGTATTTGCCTTCTGTACGGTCGTGGCTTCTTTCGGAATCGGCAATATGGTTCAGGCCAATTCCATCGCGGCGTTGGCGAAGGAAACCCTGAATCTTTCACCCCACTGGGTGGGCCTGGTTCTCTGCGGGTTGACCGCGATGGTGATCTTTGGCGGGATCCGGTCCATTGCGCGCTTTTGTGAAGTCCTGGTTCCGTTCATGGCGCTTTTCTACGTCATCGGGTGTGCCCTGATATTGTATGCCAATGCCGCCTATATTCTTCCCGCGTTGAAGCTGATCGTGAATTCGGCCTTTACCACTACCGCGGCAGGCGGAGGATTTATAGGGGCCTCGGTCGTCATGGCTGCCCGCTTTGGGGTTGCCCGGGGTTTGTTTTCAAATGAATCCGGCATGGGTTCAGCCCCCATTGCGGCGGCGGCGGCACAATCCCGGAATCCCGTGCGCCAGGCGTTGGTGTCATCCACGGGGACATTCTGGGATACCGTGGTCATCTGCGCGATCACGGGGCTGGTGGTTGTCTCCAGCGTCATCAAGGCCCCGGTGGCACTCGCCGGACTCAAGGGCGCGGTCCTGACCAAGGCGGCCTTCGATACCCTTCCCGGAATCGGACCCATTGTGCTGACGGTGGGGCTTCTGACGTTTGTGTTTTCCACCATTCTGGGCTGGTCCTATTACGGTGAGCGATGTGCGGAATACCTGTGGGGCAAGAGGGCGATCCGGCCGTACCGTATTGCCTGGGTGCTTGCGGTCTACGCCGGATCCGTGCTGACCCTGCAATTCGTGTGGGATTTCTCCGATATGGTCAATGCCATGATGGCCATCCCCAACCTGATTTCCCTGCTCTTGCTTTCCGGTGTCATCGCGAGCGAAACCCGCAAATATCTAAAAGAAGGACATCTGGAAGAGGCGTCATGAAAAAAACTACCCCCCGTTGGCTCGTTCAGCTGATGACCGT
>JBAXRC010000431.1:0-2491 GCA_037131415.1 bacterium
ACCCGGAGAGCATAGTCGGCATGCGTGCCCGGCGGCGTGGCAACATAAACAATATCCACCTCGGGATCATCGATCAATTGATCGGCATCGCTACAGAACTTCGGCACCTTGTGACGGGCGGCATAGTCGGCCGCTTTTGCGGCATCGCGACGCATAACGGCGTGCAGGCTACTCCCGGGAATCCTTGAAAAAGCGGGCCCGCTTTTGACCTCACACACTTTACCGCACCCAATAATACCCCAGCGAATTTCTCTCATCGTTTTCCCTGTAGGGTTATTGGCCCCGAAACACTAAACATTCGATCCACGCCAGTGCAGCTTCTGGCGCATGACTGAAAAGTAGCTGTATCCCGGCAGATGGATAAACCGGACCCCGTGCGGGCTTCGCGTAATTTTAACTCCATCCCCGATTTCCAACGTCTGCCCAACCTGGCCATCAACCGAAAGCCGGGCATCGACAACGCGCTCCACGACCGTGACATCGATCGCGGAATCCGCCGGCAGAACCAGGGGGCGCGTGCTCAGGGTATGCGGACAGATCAGGGTCGCCACCACCGCAGGCGACGTGGGCATCAGGACGGGGCCGCCCGCCGATAGCGAGTGACCGGTGCTTCCCGTCGGGGTTGAGACAATCAGGCCGTCACAGATAAAGTCGCCGACTTGCT
This sequence comes from bacterium, assembly GCA_037131415.1. Classification (GTDB taxonomy): domain Bacteria; phylum Verrucomicrobiota; class Kiritimatiellia; order CAIKKV01; family CAITUY01; genus JAABPW01. Next base: position 665 of record JBAXRC010000431.1, read on the forward strand.
CCCTCTCGACCGTCATCCGGAGTGTCCCGGCCCGTGACCCACAAAGCACCACGACGTCATTCAGCGCCCGGTACGAACCCACCCGCTTGCCGTCCCTCACGGTCACGCAATCCAGCATCATCCGCAGCGAGGTGGTGAAATTATCGGCAACCAGACAGTCCAGGGCCCGCTCAAGGTCGTTCTCGGTTACGCTGGTCATAAAACCGAGTGACCCGAGATTCACCCCGATCACCGGCACATCACGCCCCTCCAATTCCCGGGCCGCCCTGAGCATGGAGCCGTCGCCGCCCAGTACCATCACCGTATCCGCCTGCTGAACCACATCGAAAGGGGTGGCCCTGGAATTCAACCCCATCAGCCCTGCCGTTGCCGTATCCGGCAGCAGGGTTAACCCCAGCGATTCGGCCTTCCGCCGCAATCGGACCAGGACTGATGGCGCCCGGTCTTTCGCGCAATTGGCAATGACACCGAGTAGTTTCATGGGCACATCACAATCAAGGCTTTTTCCACCACGCCAGGTACTCAACATTTCCAGCCGGCCCCCGGACGGGCGACTCACACAATCCCAGCCACTCCAGAGGCAGCGATTCCGTCCCGAACTTCCGGATCGATGCAATGACATCGTCCCGCACCGCCTGATCACGCACCACGCCGCCCTTCCCCACAAGTTCCCGGCCAGCCTCAAACTGGGGCTTGATCAGCGTCACCAAGTGACCGCCCGGCGATATCAGGGTTGTAACAGGAGGCAGGATCAGCGTCAAGGAGATGAATGACACATCCACCACGGCGAACTGAAACGGTTCAGGAATGTCCTTTTGCGCCAGAAAACGGGCATTCAGGCCCTCGCGAACCACCACGCGCGGATCGTTCCGCAATGACCAGGCCATCTGCCCCTTGCCCACATCAATGGAATAGACTTTTGTCGCCCCATGCTGGAGCAGGCAATCCGTGAACCCGCCGGTAGAGGCGCCGATATCGGCACAGACCAATCCGGCCACATCAAGCTTGAAAGACGCGAAAGCGGCCTCCAACTTCCCGCCGCCCCGGCTGACAAACCGCTCGGCCGCCTCGACCTCGATCAGGGCATCGTCCGCGCAGGGCCGCCCCGCCTTATCGGCCACCTGCCCATCGACACGAACCGCACCGGCAAGAATCAGGCGCTGAGCCTTCTCACGGCTTTCCGCAAGGCCACGCTCCACCACCATGATGTCGAGCCGTTTTTTCGCCATGTCTTCCTATTCCTGTCTCGCAATCCAAGCAAAGGAGAGTACGCCAAACGCTCTGGAAATGCCAAGCCAAGATGCAAGAAATTCACCGCCTGAAGCGATATGCGAACCCCTTCCGCCATCACAAATGGTTGTTTACGAAACAAATATAGTGTAGATAGTCCGGACTATGAAGATTCCAAGCGCAAAACACTGGTCCAGACATGCGGGGCTCGGGATGAGCTTGATCACCGCGGCATTGCTATCCGGCTGCAACATGACCTTTTTGGATTCCATTCCCGCCCTTCCGGAAGACCAGCATGCCCCGGTGGTCGCCGTCACCTCATTCGAGAACCGCGCCGGATCTGAAGGCCAGTGGAAGTTGGGCGACGGGATGGCCGACCTGCTGGTTTCGGAACTGGTGCGGTCACGGAATTTTGTCGTGGTCGAACGCCAGCATTTCGAAAGAATCACCAGCGAACTCCAGCGCCAGCAGAGCAGCTTCTTCCGCCACGAGGGAAAAACTCCGGTCGGCAACATGAAAAACGCCCAGTACCTGATCCGCGGCGTGGTCAATGACTTCTCCCAGACAGGAGGAGGCGGCTTCTCACTCTCCTTTCTC
>JBAXRC010000432.1:0-2489 GCA_037131415.1 bacterium
CCCACAGCCTGGCCGATATGGGCCAAGGTATTGGCGCCAGCATCGCCATAGGCGTCCGCATCCGGGGCGGCGCCGATCCCCACTGAATCCAGAACGATCAGGTACGCTTTCATGGTGTAGTTACAATCGCGATCCCCGCGCTGGTTCCCAGCCGGTTGGCGCCGGCGGCTATCATGGCTTCGGCGTCGGTACGGCTTCGGATGCCCCCGCTGGCCTTGACTCCGGCGCGGGTGCCTACGATGGCCCGCATCAGGGCTATATCATGAAGTGTGGCGCCGCCGGTGCTGAAGCCGGTTGAGGTTTTGACGAATTCGACGCCCGCTTCGAGAGCAAGTTGGCAGGCGGTGACTTTCTCATCATCGGTTAGGAGGCAGGTTTCCAGGATCACCTTGACACCGCACCCGGAGCCGACCGATTCGACCACGGCACGCATGTCGGAGAGAACCTCGGGGTAGGCTTTCTGTTTCAAAGCCCAGACCGCAAGTACCATGTCGACCTCCCGGGCGCCTGTTGATGCCGCCAGCCCTGCCTCGAAGGCCTTTGTGGCGGTGGCGGTTGCTCCGAGGGGAAACCCGCAGACGGTACAGGGGATGATGGGCGTACCCTTAAGGGTTTTCACGGCGACAGGTAACAGGGCGGGATTCACGCAAACGGACGCAAACCCGTATTGAATGGCCTCCATGCACAGGCGCTCAACATCACGGGCAGTTGCCTCAGGCTTAAGCAGGGTATGGTCAATCATGGCCGCAAGCGTTCGACCTGCGGCAGAAAGTGTTAATGGAGCGGCGTTCATCCAAGTTGTCCCTTTCGAGGGCATTTGTTAACCTAATAGCGGAGAGAGTGCAAGCCGGCAGGGAGAGGTATGAGCACAAATATTCACCATGGGCATCAGGCTGAGTTCTGGCGCCGACTCGACGCCAAACGGGTTGAGTGCGAATTATGTCCGCATCAATGCCGGATTAACGAGGGTCAGGCGGGGCGGTGCCGGGTGAGGGGTGTTTCCGGTGGTGAGCTGAAGGCTTTGGGTTATGGTTTGCTCTCATCGGCGCATGTTGACCCGGTGGAGAAAAAGCCGCTTTATCATTTTCACCCGGGTGCCTCCATTTTCAGCATCGGGGGGTGGGGGTGCAATCTGGGCTGTGTCTTCTGCCAGAACTGGTCGATTTCTCAGGAGTTTCGAACGGGGAGCCCCGTCCATTCCCCGGGGGCAGTGGTTCAGGCAATGAAATCGGAGAAAAGCGCCCTGGTTGCCTACACCTACAACGAACCTTTGGTCGGCTATGAATTTGTAAAGGATTGCTGCCGGCTGGTGCGCGAGGCCGACGGGAAAAACGTTCTCGTCACGAATGGGTATGTGGAGGAGGGGCCGGCCACAGGGTTGTTGCCGCTTGTGGATGCCCTGAATGTGGATATTAAAAGCATGGATGACGCCTTTTACCGCAAGTATTGCAAGGCCACCTTGCCTCCGGTTCTGAGATTCTGCCAGCAGGCGGTGAAGGCGGGGTGTCATGTGGAAATTACCAATCTGATCATTCCCGGACTCAATGACACCGATGAGGGGTTCACGGCGCTTTCGGAATGGATCCGGAATAATCTTGGCCCTCTGGTTCCCTTGCATTTGAGTGCCTACCATCCGGATTACCACATGGATAGCCCGGTTACTCCAGTGCCGACCCTGCGCCGGGCGTGGGAGATTTGCCGCCGGAGCCTGACCTATGTTTACATGGGGAATGTTTCTGTGGAGGTGGGGCAGGATACGGTGTGCCCCGGCTGCGGGGCGATGCTGATTGAGCGGCGGGGCTATGCGACCCGCCTGGTCAGATTGCATGACGGACTGTGTTCCGGGTGCGGACGCAGGGCGGATGTTGTCGGATGAGAAGTTCTTGAATAATTAGCCGCTGCTTTTATACTGTCCACGATTTTTTCAAGAAACAGTACTGTAATCACCATCAGGGAGCATCATGAGCAAACACGTGAAGAAGGTTGGGATTTTGACGGCGGGCGGACTGGCGCCGTGTTTGAGTTCGGCGATCGGGTACTTGATTGACGAGTACTCCCGCGTAGCGCCGGATATTGAGATCATTGGGTATATCAACGGCTACATGGGACTTCTGAAGGGGCAGAGCATCAAGGTCACCCCCGAGGTTCGCCAGCATGCGCTGTTCCTGACTGAACATGGAGGCAGCCCGATCGGGAACAGCCGGGTCAAGCTCACCAACATCAAGGATTGCGTGAAGCGCGGTCTTGTCAAGGAGGGGCAGAATCCGCAACAGGTGGCAGCGGACCAGTTGGTCAAGGACGGCGTGGATGTGCTTCACACGATTGGCGGCGATGACACCAACACGGCGGCGGCGGATCTGGCCGCGTTCCTTGCCAAGAATAATTATGGGTTGACCGTTGTGGGATTGCCCAAAACCATCGACAATGATGTGATTCCGATCAAGGAGAGCCTGGGCGCCTGGACGGCCGCAGAAGAGGGCGCCAAATTC
>JBAXRC010000433.1:0-2477 GCA_037131415.1 bacterium
GAGGCAACAGGATGAAATCGCCTTCATTCCCCTGCTATGTAAACAACCTGCTCGGAAGTGGCCGGATTGCATCCATGTCGAATGCCGAGTTCGGTGCCTATTGGATGCTGCTTTGCCGTGCATGGAATGAGGATGACTGCGGGCTCCCCGACGATGATGAAGTTCTGGCAGCCTGGTCCCGTTGTTATGGGGACTGGCCGAAACATAAAGCCAAGATACTGCGGTGCTTCAGAGCTGAAAACGGACGTCTCTACAACGACAAACTACGTTCCTGCCGGAAACAGCAGGAAGATTATCGAAAGTCGTGCTCAGAGGCCGGCAAAGTTGGATCAAGCAGGCGATGGGGTGGCCATAGCCACCCTATAACAACCCCATAACCACCCTATGACAGGTGCTTAGGGTACGTATGACTTTGAGATTGAGATTGATTAGTCAGGGGGGGCGGGCGTGACAGAAAACAGAAGACAGAGAGGGAACAATGGGCGTTAAGATTGAAGACCTCCCTCCCCGGCTGCAGGAGCAAGTTCGGGCGCAGTTGGCGGGGGAGAAGAAAATTGAATTCAAGACTCAGGACTCTGGACTCCCGGGGCAGAGTGCGGCTTTGGGGAAAACGAAAACTGAGACGCATGGAGTAAAACACCGTGTGCCGAACAAAACCGAGGCCGAATACCAGCGCATCCACCTCCGCGGGATGGACGCCCGGTTTGAGGCGCTGACCTTCCGGATGGCGAACGGGCACCGTTACACCCCTGACTGGGTGGTCTTCACCAACTCGGGAAATATCGAATGCCACGAAGTCAAAGGCGGCTACGCCCTGGGGAGTGAACAACGGGCACGCCTGGCCTTCGATCAGGCAAGGGTGGAATTCCCCTGGATTACCTGGGTGTGGGCGAAAAAGTCAGAAGGCAGTTTTCAGAAGACGGTATTCAGAACGGAGTAGGCCATGGAATGTCATAAATGCCCGAATCGGGAGAAGATAGAAAACGGCGAGTTCGCACAGGTGGCATACAGCAATACCCCCTGCGCGAAATGTCGCTTGAATGAAAACTCGGATCTGACGATGGAGTTTCATGTTGAGATGGGAGACGTGGGGACACAGGACCCTGGACTCCGGGAACAACTGGCATCCGCCTCCGGTACTTCCGCCACCTCCTCTCCGGCGGACAAGACGGCGGACATGGAAGAGGTGTTGCCGGTATCGGTCATGAGTGAGGTGGTTTTCCGATTGCTGAGTATGACGCCGGAGACTCGGGATGCTGTTTGCTGGCGGTTTGCCGGGATGTCCTATCAGGACATTGCGATCTTACAGGGAGTCACGGTCGCGGCGGTTGAGAAACGGCACTGGAAGGCCATGAAGAAATGGCCGGCTCTTCGCGCAATGTTCGCAACGAAAGTGGCGAAACATGGGCGGAGAAAATCAGTGGGCAGTGGACAGAAAATAGTGGACACAGAATTCGAGAGAAATGCGAACAAGACAACCGGGAAAAGGGTGGCATTTGAAAAGAGAAACGGCTGAGGATTTAAGGCGTGAAGAGGCGTTGATTTTGAACTGGATTCGGGACGTTACGGCCTCAAAACAGGCCCGTTTACGCGAAATTCGATGCAAATTACAGGGGGTTTTGCACCTGGAAGGCGAAAAAACAGAAAGTGAGATTTTAAACAGAAAGTACTGACACACAACTATTTACGACGGATTTTGCCGAGTTTCGTTCAAGGAATAACAAGGCGGGGGGCCCCCACGGGGGGCCAGAAAGGAGAAAACGATGGAGGGTAAGAGCATGACGGGAGACAAAATGGATGGGTTTGTGGAGAAGATCAAACAACTGGTCGAAAATGCGCCGTCGCGGCTGGACAGAGCGTTTCGGGCATACGCGATCACGGCGGCTTTGGAGGCCGACAAGGATGGGACTGAATTCAAACGGTTGACGAAGCTCCTCATGGAGAAAGACGCGGAGGACCGGGCTGTGCGTGGTGTGGATTGTTTGGTTATCGAGATTATAGGTGGCCGGCCGGGTTCGATTTGACGCGTCGGCCCCCGTCGCGTACGTAGCACGGCGGGGGCCACACTGGCCTGCGGTGTTAAGCAAAGGCCATGGTCATTTGGTTTTGAGGAGATGATCGAGTTGTTTGGAAGCGGAATTGATGGAGTTGCGGAGTGAGTCGAGCTCGGATGGTGTCAAGTTTTCCGAAGGAGAGAAGATACCGGGCTTGGCTGTTGGTGAGCTCCTCCGGTGCTTGGGCGATTCCGACTTGGCGGATGAATGATGCAAAGGCGTTGAGTCCGAATTTGGTATCGAGGGCATTGATTGTTTCCTTGGTGAGATTGATTTCGAGAGATGAACCAGTAATGATTGAAAAGCTACCTGCCATTGCGGAGAAGGCAACCACCCTCCCCCCGTTCGATTCGAGGAACAGGCGCAAAGCCTGAACAGTTGAACCGCTCGTGATGACATCGTCAACGACGATGTAATCCTGAC
>JBAXRC010000434.1:0-2474 GCA_037131415.1 bacterium
GAATAGCACCACAGACACTGTCAGTCCGGATCTGCGACGCCTGATTCAGGCGGGCGCAGGCCATGTCCATCTTGCGGGCATCTGCGGCGTAGGCATGGCAGGGCTCGCTGTCCTGCTCAAGGCGCGGGGTTTCCGGGTCAGCGGCTGTGATCTGATGATCAACAAACTGGCCGGTTGGCTCCGCGAACGCGGCATTGATGTCGTCGAGCGACACTCCCCTGCCCACCTCACCGCCGATGTGATTGCCGTCATCCGCAGCACCGCCGTACCGGAAACGTCCGGCGAGATTCTTGCGGCACGGGCACGGGGCCTGCCTGTCTTCCGGCGCGGCGAAGTGCTGCCCGCGCTCCTGTCGGAAGCCCGTTCCATCGCCGTGGCCGGAACCCATGGCAAGACCACTACCTCCACATTCATCGCCCAGATTCTTACCACGGCTGCGCTCGCCCCCTCATTCTGTATTGGGGGCGAAGTGGAACCGCTCGGCGGTGTCGCGGGAATCGGCACCGGTGACATTACCGTGGCAGAGGCTGATGAAAGCGATGGCACCCTTGCCCTCTATTCCGCGGAAATCGCCGTGGTGACCAATATCGAGTTCGATCACATGGAGCATTTCGACGGCGTGGACGCTTTCGAGGACTGCTTCAGGCGCTTTATCCGGCAAACCCGCCGCCACATCGTGTTCTGCATCGACGATCCCCGCGCCGCATCACTTTGCGGGGCCCAGGCCCACGCCACCTCCTACGGATTATCGGAGCGCGCATCCCTTCGAGCTGTCCGCCTCAAGGAGAATGGCGCCGCCTCTGAGTTTGAGGTCACCTCAGGCGGAACCTCGCTCGGGATATTCACCCTGCCAGCCCCGGGACGCCATAACATCCTTAACGCCCTCGCCTGCCTTGCCGTGGGGCTCGAACTGGGCCTTTCCCCGGACATCCTCCGTGCCGCCCTGTCAAAAGTTGTCCTGCCGCGCCGTCGTTTTGACCGGATCATTGACCGCGATGACATAACCGTTATTTCCGATTATGCCCATCATCCCTCCGAGATTGCCGCCCTCGTCAATACCGCCAGGGGATTGAATCGACCCCGAATCATAGGGGTGTTCCAGCCCCACCGCTACACACGAACCCAGGCGCTCGGCCCCGCCTTTCCCCCCGCATTCAAGGGACTCGACGAAATTGTGCTCTGCCCCGTCTACGCCGCCTCCGAGTCCCCCATTCCCGGCGGATCCATCTGGGATCTCTACGGACATTGCCGGAGCTGTCCGGACTTGAATATCGTGGTCGCGCCCTCGCTCCTCAATGCCTGGGAATATTGCCGGGGCCAGTTGCGAATCGGAGACCTGTTGCTGGTCATTGGCGCGGGGGATGTCGAACGCATCGCCGGCTGGGCCCGCGCGGACCTGCTCCGCCACCGCGTGGACGAACTCGGCAGCCTGGTCGGACGGGTCATCCGCGAAATTGACCTGGAAGCGACCCTGGTTAAAGGACATGAATCGCTGGCACACCGGACGACCCTGGGTGTCGGGGGGCGTGCCGATCTGTGGGCGGAAATCGGAACGGAAGCCGACCTCGTGAAAATCGCGAAATGGGCGCGCACCGAAAACATCCCCTTCCATATCCTTGGCGGCGGAAGCAATGTTCTGGTCAGCGACCTCGGCGTCCGGGGGATTGTCGCCCGCCTTGCGGGTGCCTGTTTCCGGCAGATCACGGAGCGTGACGGACTCGTCGTCGCCGGTTCGGGAACCCCGCTCCCCGGCTTGCTGGGGTGGGCAATGGAACGCGGATTGTCCGGTCTTGAATTCCTGGAATCCGTACCGGGCACCCTTGGCGGCGCCGTTCGCGGCAATGCCGGCGCCTGGGGAAAATCCATCGCGGATGTGGTCGACTGGGTACGATTCATGGATCGCGACAACCGGATGTGCGTTGTAAAACGGGGCGACCTCGATTTCTCCTATCGCTCCTGCCCGGCACTGCGCGATCAGATCATTGTCGAGGCTGCCTTCCGCCTTGTCCCCGGCGAGACCGCCCTCATCCGGAGCACGCAGTCTGAACTGGCTGGCCGCCGCTCGTGGATGAAGGGAATCCGGTCAGCAGGCTCAGTCTTCAAAAATCCGGAGGGCGCAACGGCAGGCCAGTTGATTGATCAAGCCGGCCTGAAAGGCTTCACGGTGGGCAATGCCTCCATTTCCCAGCAGCATGCCAATGTCATTGTAACCCGCCCCGGCGCCCGTGCCTCCGATGTCCAGGCAGTCCTCGAAAAAGCCCGGTCAGAAGTTCATCGCCAGACAGGCATCTTCCTCGAGACTGAGATTCAAATTCTGGAATAGCAATACACGATGCATCCCATTGAAGCCATGATCCGAAGATTGCCCACCCCTGAATCCCTGTGGTACGGTGTCTCGACATGATTGAGAACCCCACCATCCCGGCCGATGACAAAAGCGAGACGGTCCTGGAGACGGAACCGACCCCCTTTAC
>JBAXRC010000435.1:0-2472 GCA_037131415.1 bacterium
CCTCAAGGATGGCAGCAGAACCCCTTCGCACGCTCCACGGACGGTGCGGGAAATGCCGCAGGGATCCGACAGTGCAATGGCGCAGCAGAACCGTGCCCGCCGATTGACTTCCTGCTCCATCTGTTTCAACAGTTTCCGGTTGTTCGCCGCGTCATCCGAAGGTTCCCCCGCATAACGGGCGGACATCACTCCGGGCGCCCCTCCCAGGGCATCAACCATCAGGCCGGAATCATCCGAAAGAGTCCACATTCCACTATGCCGCGCCAAAACCACCGCCTTGATCACCGCATTAGCCTCAAAAGTGTCGCCATCCTCAACGACAGGGGGGGGCTCATGCAGATCGCGCAAGTTAAGAAGGGAAAGACTCGAAGGCTTCAGGATTGTGGAGATTTCCTGGAACTTATGCCTGTTTCCCGTGGCAATAAGAAGTTTCATAATATGGTGCTCGGGGGGGGACTTGAACCCCCACGCCTTGCGGCATCAGCCCCTCAAACTGACGTGTCTGCCATTTCACCACCCGAGCAAAAAACTTGCTGAATCTAGCCTTTGGATTTTCCCTTAGCAAGCATTACTTATCGAAAATTACTTCGCGGGAGCCTTATTGTCCGAAACCGGGACATTTTCCGCCCGCTTCTCGAAATCATTGATCCGCACCTGGCTTGCGTCAAACACGGCAATCATCTTCTCATTCGCCAGGCGCTCCAGAATTTGGACATCCTTGCCATAATCCCATTCCCAGGTTGCCCGATAACGGTCACTTATCAGTGAGTTGCTGGTCCGCAACTCCCCGGGACAATCGATCCGGACCACCACCCGCATCCCATTGAGAAACGGCGTCAACTTGACCGCATTATCCGTCCCGCCCGTCAAGTCCGCCCCGTCCCTGACGGGCGGAAGCGTCACCACCAGCTTGCAGGAGGATTCTCCAGAGTGAGTCAGCCTGACTCCGCAGTCCTTGAAAAAAGGCTGCTTAACAAGCGATTCCAGGCGCGTAAACCTTACCGAGAAATCCACATATTCCCAGCCACCATGTTCACGGAGCCTGAGCGACTGCGGCTCAATCATCACCCCATCGGGCTCCATGGCCTTAAACTCAGCCTTGAGCGCGGTCTCGTCAAAGAGTAACGAAAAATCACGTCGGGCCTTTGACGGGGAGGCTGTTACGCCGCCCGCACGATCCAAAACGCGCACCCACTGTCGGGTTCTCTCCATCTGCTTGAGGATGGACGTCGGCATGGCGTACATGGCCCGCATGGTTCCGCTGCCATCCCGCTTCAGCGAAACAGTGGCATCAATTTTGATACAGCTACTGCCCCCCAGTAAAACCGCCAGCAGGGAGATAAAATAAAAGCCCCTGATATTGAAGAGGGGTTTCACGGCTTCACACTCCTGGATAGAGAATTCGTGGCAGGAAAACGGAATATGGTTTCACCGGGCATCGCCATCCCCTGTTCACGGGCGACCCTCTCAACAAATGCGGGATCTGAACGGAACCGCTTCTGATTCTGCTGAAACTGGCGCACCCGGGATTCCATCTGGGCATTCCCCTGCTCCAATAGATCTTTTCGCTTCTGCAAACTCTGGGAGTTATGAGTCTTGGGCAGAAATACGCAGATCACCGCCACGACACAGGAGGCAATGACGATCATCCACGCAAACCGGTAAATCAATACCCATAAGTTCATGGCCACCACATAAACAGGGGCATCGGCGCCCGCGTCAGCGTTCGCCGATGTCCACCTTGACTTCCAAAACAACGACCCTGAATCGTCAGATCACGCCGCCATACACCGCATGCTTTCCGAGCAACTCCTCAATCCGCAGAAGCTGGTTATACTTGCACACCCGGTCCGTGCGGCACAGCGAACCTGTCTTGATCTGGCCGGCATTCGTCGCCACGGCGATATCCGCAATCGTGGAATCCTCGGTCTCGCCGGACCGATGACTGACCACGGCGGTATATCCCGCCTGCGTCGCCATCCGGATGGCATCAAGCGTCTCGGTCAATGTGCCGATCTGGTTCACCTTGATCAGGATCGAGTTGGCAATACCCAGGTCAATCCCCTTGCGCAAGAACTTCGTGTTCGTGACAAACAGGTCATCCCCTACCAGTTGAACCTTGTCGCCAAGCTTCTCGGTAAGCTTCTTCCAGCCATCCCAGTCATTCTCGGACATGCCGTCCTCAATGCTGATGATCGGATACTTGGAGCAGAGCTGGCTATAGAACTCAACCATCTGGTCCGCCGTCTTCACCGAACCATCGCTCTTCTTGAAGATGTAACGCTTCTTGGTGGAATCATAGAACTCGCTTGCGGCGACATCCAGGGCGAGGAAAATATCCTTGCCGGGCTTGTAACCAGCCAGCTTGATCGCCTGGATGATGACATCCAGCGCCTGGGTGGTTCCTGCCAGTTTCGGCGCAAAGCCGCCCTCATCACCCACCGAAGTGCTGAGCTTCATGCCCTTCAGCAC
>JBAXRC010000436.1:0-2457 GCA_037131415.1 bacterium
GGTCTATTTGTTGTGGATGAGGCTCACTGTATCTCAGATTGGGGCCACGATTTCCGCCCAGATTACCGGCGGATTGTGCGCGTCCTAAAGGCACTCCCGCGAAATGTACCTGTGTTAGCAACAACAGCAACAGCTAATGACCGCGTAGTGAATGACGTCATTTCACAGCTTGGAATGGATATCCGATTGGTCCGCGGGCCTCTTGTGCGCGAGAGTCTAAAGTTACAGAATATCTCAATGGCTAGTCCTTCTGCCCGCATGGCCTGGTTGGCTCAGACAATTCCCACTCTTCCTGGAAGCGGAATTGTTTACACGCTGACCCAACGCGATGCAGAACGCGTGGCGGAGTGGCTAAGAATCAGCAATATCAGCGCGAAGGCTTACCATGCAGATGTTGCGGATGATGAGAACGGAGCGTCTCAGCGTGAAGTACTGGAGCAGCAATTATTGAATAACGAGATCAAAGTCCTCGTGGCCACTGTTGCCTTGGGCATGGGTTTCGACAAGCCGGATCTTGGATTCGTTATTCATTTCCAGCGACCTTCATCGGTGGTTCACTATTATCAACAGGTCGGCCGTGCTGGTCGTGCCGTTGATGAGGCCTTTGGCATTCTTTTACATGGCGAGGAAGATGATCACATTGCCGATTTCTTCATCGGCAACGCATTCCCGCCCCAGAGACATGTAGACGTCATCCTCAAAAAACTTGAGGAAGTAGACGGAGGGCTGTCGGTTCCGGCGATAGAATCGAGATTAAACTTGCGAAGGTCACAGGTGGAAAAGACTCTCAAGTTCCTCTCCGTGGAGATGCCCGCGCCCATTACCAAAATTGGCGCCCATTGGAACGTAACCGCAGCAGCCCAGACCTATCGGATTGATCACGCACATGTTGAAACAATCACTGGAATCCGAAGACAAGAGCAGGCTGATATGAATGCTTATATGGCATATCAAGGGTGCCTGATGGAATTCCTGTCTCGGGCCTTGGATGATCCACAAGCTGGACGTTGTGGGAAGTGCGCAGGCTGCAAAGGGCAGCCGTTGCTCTCTCCTGAATATGATCATGATTTAGCGAATCGGGCGGCTATCTTCCTGAGAAGAAGTTACCAACCACTCCCACCCCGCAAACAATGGCCGGCCGGAGGTGCTATGCCGACTTATGGGTTCAGTGGACGCATCACTGATGCCCAATGTGCGCAAGAAGGCCGTGCACTTTGTCTCTGGCGTGATGCTGGGTGGGGACGAATGGTGGCTGAAGGCAAATATGAGCACGGATTCTTTAACGACGAGTTGGTCGGGGCCTGCAAGGAGATGATTCAGCAATGGAACCCGGCACCCACCCCTGAGTGGGTTACCTGCATTCCTTCATTGAATCGGCCGGAGTTGGTCCCGGGATTCGCCCGCCGTTTGGCAGTCGCACTGGGTATTCCTTTCCATGAGTGTATCCGAAAGGCAAAGGCCAATCCTCCGCAGAAGGAGATGCAAAACAGTTTCCAGCAAGCTCATAATTTGGATGGTGTTTTTGTGGTGGAACCTGCCACAGTACCTAAAGGATCCTGTTTGTTGATTGACGATATGGTGGATTCGAGGTGGACATTTACTGTGGCAGCCGCTGTCCTGCGCAAAGCTGGCTGCTCGACTGTATTTCCGCTCGCATTGGCCTTAAACTCGCCGCGCATGGATTGAGGTGTAGCATGAACATGATGAGTGAAGATGCAAAAACAATATTGATGCTGTGCGGGCATTTGGGCGGCGACTCAGAATTCGAGCCACTCAACCAACGCGAATACAATCAAGTTGTCCGCTGGTTACTGGGGAAGAATTTAAGACCCTCTGATTTGCTTTCGGCGGAGCACATTCCATCCGTGGCAGCGGAATCAGGCTTACCAGAGCAACGCCTGAATGGCTTGCTGAAGCGCGGGGTAAAGCTCGGCTTTGCTGTAGAGAAATGGAATCAAAGCGGGATCTGGGTGATTTGCAGAAGTGATCCTGATTACCCGGTCCGTTACAAAATACACCTAAAGGAAAAGGCGCCTCCGATCCTCTTTGGCGCGGGCGAACGGGAACTGTTGAAGGGTGGCGGTTTGGCTATCGTCGGCTCGCGAGACGTAGATGCCGAAGGTGAATCTTTTGCCCGCAAAGTGGCAGAGAGGTGCGCTCATGGTGAAATACCGGTCGTCTCGGGTGGAGCGCGTGGAGTCGACCAGATTGCCATGGCAAGCGCCTTGGAGGCTGGTGGTGTTGTTATTGGGGTGCTTGCAGACACCCTACTGCGAAGAAGCGTGTCACGGGAGGTTCGGTATGCCCTATCGGACAGACGCCTGCTCCTGCTTTCTCCTTACCATCCTGAAGCTGGCTTCAATGTCGGCACAGCCATGGGACGAAATAAATTGATTTATGCACTCGCCGACTACGGGCTGGTTGTCAGCGCGGAGCACAAAAAGGGCGGAACATGGG
>JBAXRC010000437.1:0-2456 GCA_037131415.1 bacterium
TCACGTAGTTCGTTCCGGCCGATGAAAACGTCACATCAACATTACTCATCCCTGAACCTATGATCACATCATCTAACGTAAAACTCGTCCCCAACGCCGAATTACACGCCGCTCCCGCGTTCTTCACCGCACCCGGAAACATCACGCCAACTGCGGCCAGGCCGCAGGCGCATACCAACGCTCTCATGTCTTTTCCCCGAATCTTCATCGTCAGGTTTCCTCTAAAAATCACTCGCGCGGCATCAGTAGCCCGTTGTAATAGGCCTCACCGAGATAAACGCCGTCCTGGTACATCTCCACCTGGTGGCAGACGGAACTGAAGCCGGTGGGCGAGCGCAGCAGCCGGAACTTGTATTCCCCGAGCTCGCTGAAGTCACCGGCGTGGATCCAGCGCTCAATCAAGTGAAATGTAAGATGTGAGACGTGAAGTGTAAGACGCACAAATCTCCAACTCGTCACTCTTCACACTTCACTCGTCACCTACATCCGAGTTCTGCCCGCGATTTGCCAGCACCGTCGTCCCCTCCCTGTTTTCAGCCCTCCGGACCACCTTGCAACCCATTTCTCGAACGAGGAGTCCCGACCGAAACCACGATTCCCATCAATCCCCACCGCGTTTTCGCCACGGATGAGTTTTTCACCATATGAGTTGATTTACGGCGTTGTGTCAGCCTTCGGAAGAACATGTACAGACTTTGGTGGTTCCAGTGTAGTTGATAAGAATCGCCGATTTCTCCCATCCCAGCTTTTCTTGAGCCGTTCATCCTTGATCTCAATGTTGACCTCTGACATACGATCTTGCCACCATTGCGAAATTACCTGTTGCTTATTCCTCTCCAGCATCTCGGCTTCCAGTTGGCTCCTGATCTCAACGAATTCTGGTTTCTCTGTTGTACTTCTATATTTTTCGGCATAGAGAGCGCGAACTTCGTCTTCTTCTGCACGCACGCCACGAGTGATGTGCGTCAACAGTTTGTCATGTAGTAAATCTCTTCTGGATGACGAGAGACTGTTTTCTTTCATGTCCTCAAGAGTCCTCGGAACCAACGCCCGGAATTGCACAAGTTTCTCCGGAACGGAATAGCACTCTTGCCACTGATGCCACTGAGCGTCTGTCATCTGGCCCGCAAGCAGTTCCTTGTAAATACTCGCACTCTTCGCCTTGTCTTGATGCCACTTTTCCAAAGCGATGAGGAGTGTACAATACGTAGCCGAAATGCGACTTGCTTCTACCTTCGTAACACCTGCCTTATTGAACTTGGCATCGACAGCCCCCCTAACTTCGTTTTCCTGGACTTTAATGCCAAAACTCTCTATTGCCTTGGCTTCGATGATTTCCCTTATTCGACAATCGAGTTTTTCCAGTTCCCGCGTCGCTGTTAACGTTTCACCCTCCTGTGAGCGTACGCCGATTTCGTGATGGAATATGGGTACGCCGTCCACTGTCGCGATCACCGAAGAATTACTAGTTGACTGTCTTGGTTCCGCGCCATAGGCCGTGGCACAAGATACAACTACCGCAGTTATGAATAAACGCATGTTGGCACTACGAATGGTCATTGCCGATTCCTTTCTCAGTCAAGTGTCACTTCAATCGAAGGGTTCAGTATGGGCGTTGCTGGAATATTGACACCATCCGCATCATATAGGAGGCTCCAGACTTTTGATACCCCCTGTCCGTCCATAGGGAGCCACAAGTTGTTGCTACTGTCCCGGTATTCCGTCTGCGGTGCCCCGTAGTACGATCCAGAAGGTGGAGACATCATCTGCAAGCCGTGCGTCCCTGCGGAATTGATGTACTTGTGTTCCTCCCCCCACGTTACGTTGCCATAATCATTTCCCAGGAAAAGTTTCACACTGGTGGTCCCTGCTCTGAGGGTCCGGCCAAATTGTGGAACCGAATAGGCAAGCGTGCGCCAGCCTTCGGCAATCACTTGGTGGTTGTAGAGCCTCAAACCTATGCCCTCGGCAATATAATATGCTGAGACGATTTCGACCCCCGATCCCTTGCCATGAGGCGTCTTCCCAACGGCCATTGAAGCCGAACATGAAAGCCCTCCCTCAACAATCATCTGCACTCCAAAGGTGTTCTCTGTTTCGGTGAAGAGATTCTGATCAATGTTGAAATTGAAATTGCCCGCGTTCAAATCACAACTGCCCTGACCAATGACCGAGCCGTTGAGGATGTGCTTGTAGCCGACAAAGTGAACTGAAGGAGTCGCTTTGCAATTCACCTTTAGGGTTCCATTCTCGTCGGCTCCTTCTGCGCTAACGATCTCCACTTTAATTACGCCCAAAACAGCATTGCTCACACAACCAGTGTTCGTTTCCGTGGCGATCACTTTATACATCAGTCCTGTACTTCCATCGCTCGTGACAGTTGTACTGGTACCAAAGCTCGGCGCCCATGATACGCCATTGGTTGGCTCAACCGTCCATATCACGCCACCCCAAGG
>JBAXRC010000438.1:0-2440 GCA_037131415.1 bacterium
CTTGCCTCACATGCAAGAGGTCACAGGTTCAAGTCCTGTAACGCCCACCATCCCCGACATTCCGACCCGTTGCGACCGCAAGCGACTGGTCCCGCCTAATGCACGATATAGCCTATCAGGAAAACCCTGATCTTTTTTCAGGTTTTCCCCGATTGTTGATATTCCGGCTCCGTATAAAGTACTCGCCAATAGATCATCAATTAAGAGGCCAATATCATGACAACACTCGTTCATCAATCTGTCCCACAAATGATGGTGCTGACCAATCCGATAGGATGGCATCTCCGGCAAGCCGCCGTTCTGGTTAAGACCGCAAGCCGGTTCACCTCCAACATCATCGTGGAGTGTTGCGGCAGATCTGCGAGCGCCAAGAGTGTCATCGCCATTCTCGGTCTCATTGCAGAGGCGAACGGAAAATTATGCATCAAGGCGACAGGGCCTGATGCACATGAAGCGATCCATGCAATCACCTCTGAATGTCTCTGAATCAGCCTCTGCCTGAATGATTACAGATTATGAATGTGATTGTTGTCGATGATGATCCGTTGATCCTGTTGCTGATGCAGCGTCAGCTTCTCCGCAAAGGCCACACCGTGCAGGCTTACCAGAATCCGATTGATTGCCCTCTTTACTGGGCTGCCACATCCCCCAGTAAGGCATCCGCCATCTACCCTGACATCATCATCACGGACTACGACATGCCCGAAGTGAACGGCGCTGAATTCCTCACGCAAGTCTACGCCAAGAAACACTCATGCACCCAGTTCGCCATCATCACCGGACAAGGCATACCCGAAACGGATATGATACGAATGGCGCGACTTGGAACCCGAATATTCCTGAAGCCAATCGACTTCAGCGAGCTTTTCGTCTGGATGGACCGATTAGATCTACAGACGCTGCGCGCCTCATAGCGCGCACCCCATCGTTAACGCCCACCATTTCAGAAATTCGATATTCAGTCAGACCGCCACTTTTCCAGTCACGGCCGCATCATCACGCTGAACGGTTCGTGCCTAATGGATGTCAGGCACAAAAAAGTAGCGTATTAGACATGATCGACCAGGAGGCTAACCAACGGTTTCAGTTCCGGAAGGGCCTCAAATATTGAGCGCATTATTCCCCACCATAGAGCGCATGATGGCAAGGAGCCCAAGCGGCGGTCTTATGCGAAACAGTGAACGCCAGTCACCTTGATTCCGTGCGGAGTCCTGCCGGAACCGCCAACCGCCCGCACAGCGACATTCCCGCCACGATGCCGATACAATCCACCAGAATATCGGCCCATTCAAATGAACGCCCTAAACTAGGGATGAGCGCCTGGAGGCATTCGGTTCCAATACCATACGACATCAGTACCAGCATGATTCCCCCACCCTTCCATCCCCTACCCCATGGGTTGGGGATAGACCACCGGATCAGCCCGGTCAATATCCAAAAAATAGCTAGATGGACGACCTTATCCTGAAAAGGTAGAACTGCGCTGACGTGACGAAAGGTCTGCGAAGGAAGGAAAAGCAGCAAATTCACTATTCCCCAGAATGCTGCTGTCAATGACCAGCGTGCTCGAGAAGACCAGTTAAGCCAAGTCCAGCGGCTCGACATCGGCCCTGAGCATAATTCCCCGGGAGTCTGCCTGACTGATAAAAGGCTCACCGCTTCCTGTTTTCCTTGATCCAGCTCAGAACGTAGCGCCAAAGGACATGAGCGCCTTGACATCCTTGGCGATCTTCTGGACCACCTCTGCGGGGGCGGGCTTGTTCAGTCTAAAAATGGCCAGGGACTGGTCGGTCTGGGGGTGGTGCGAATGCCGCACGTCCTCGATATTCAACCCCGCCTCTGCCAGGCTGGCGCCCACATGGCCAACCACGCCGGGCCGATCATTGTACTGGAAGCAAACAACATGGCCGCTCGGCTCGAAATACAGCTTCTCGAACTGGTTGATCCGGGAAACCATGATCGTCCCCTCGGCCACCGTGCCGCGAACACTCACCTGGCGCAACGTGGAAACATCAATGCTCCCTGTAACATCAACCGTCATGGAATTGGCAAAGCCCTTCCGCTGATCCGTCTCGCGGTTCTGGTAGTCGATCCCGCGCCCCTCAAGGAATTTACCGGCGGCCTTGGAGTCCATCGATCGATCGAACTCCCGCCAGAGAGCCGAGACCACCGGCACAATCAGCCAGCTCCCAAACGGCTTAAGGGTTCCATAACAGCTCGTCTCAATCTGCTTAAGGTTGGCATCCTTGCCCAGCACATTGATGGCCACCCGCGCGATCGTGTTGGCCAGCATACAGTAGGACTCATCCAGACCTTCCGGAATGTCCCGGTTCACAATGTAGGAAGTGACCCCCTTCTCATCCAGTTCGATCAACTGCTCAGCAGAGCGCTGAGCCGCCATGGCATTCGCCTCCTTCGTGCTGGCGCCCAAGTGGGGCAC
>JBAXRC010000439.1:0-2438 GCA_037131415.1 bacterium
AGGACAAGGGCGCTGAAAATCCGTCCGAAATGACCGCTTACAGCTTGCTGAAGGACCGCTTGAAAGACGTCCTTGGCACACTGACCGAGCGTGAACAGCAGGTTCTGAACCTGCGATTCGGCCTGGCGGACGGGTATTCGCGCACCCTCGAAGAGGTAGGAAAGCAGTTCAACGTCACTCGTGAACGAATCCGCCAGATTGAAGCCAAAGCGCTCCGGAAGTTGCGTCATCCCACGCGCATCCGGAAACTGGAAGGGTTCATCGAGATGAAGTAACCGGACCAGGACGCCGCACCTCTCGGCGTTACCCTCCGGTACGATAAGACAGAAACAGAAAGAGTAAAGAGAATGAATGTAACTTGTACGATGCCGATATCCCATTGGATTAGCCTTTCAGCGGGAGCCCTTGCGATTTTTTGCGCCGGATTGCTTGCCGGATTGAAACTCGCCCGGGGTCGCCGCAGTGGTGGTGGAAGCTCTGATTTTGGCGGTGGCAACCGTGCCGTCCGCTCACCCGACCTCTACATCGGGAACCTGTCGGAAGACATCAGCGGCGAGGAGCTGCAGAAGCAGTTCGGTAAATTCGGTGATGTCAAGGAAGTCCGCATGGTTCCGCCCCGAAGCGGCGAAACCAAGGCGTTTGCCTTCATCACCATGGGCAGCGTTGAATCGGCTCAGTCAGCCATGAACGGCATGAATGGGCGCGAAATCGGGGATCGCAAGATCGTCGTCAGCGAAGCCCGCTCCCGCCGCGGTGGCGGCAATGGCGGCGGCCGTCGCGGCCCTCGCCGGTAAACATCCAGCGAAAAGGGTTCAGGGGGCAGGTTCAGGGTTAATTTCCCTGCATATCATGCCCCCTGATTTTTTCTGCACCACGTTTCCGAGTCCCCTCTAGAGACGTCCTTTCAGCCTGTCCTTCAGGGTCGTGCGCCGGAGTAGCACATGATTGTTCCGGATGGCCATGTGTACGGCTTTTTTCGTCCCCACCAGACACACGAGCTTTCGCCCGCGGGTCATCGCGGTGTAAAGCAGGTTGCGTTGAAGCAACTTGAAGTGATGCATGGTCATCAGCAGCACCACCGCCGGATATTCACTGCCCTGCGACTTGTGGACAGAACAGGCGTAGGCCAGATCCAGTTCGTCCAACTCCTCCGCGGTGTAGATGACTCGTCGCCCGTCGTAATTCACCGTCACTTCCTGCGCGTCCGGGTCGATGCGTTCGACCTGCCCGATGTCCCCGTTGTAGGCATCCTTGTCATAGTTGTTCCGGATCTGGAGAACCCGGTCGCCCTCCCGGTATTGGCGGCCAAACCGCCGGATGGATTGCCCGCCGGGATTCAGCGCCTCCTGGAGAATCACATTCAGGTTCTCGCACCCCAACTGGTTCCGTCGCATTGGCGTGAGTACCTGGATTTCAGTCATCGGGTCAAAGTGGAACTTCCGGGGAATTCGTGATTTGACCAGTTCCAGCATCTTGGAAATCACATCCTCGGGCGTGTCGGCCTCGATGAAAAAGAAATCCGTCACCCGTCCGTTTTCAGGTTCCTCAAAGGGAAGCCCATGGTTGACCCGGTGGGCATTTCGGACGATCCAGCTCTGTGATTCCTGCCGGAAAATCGTCTCCAGCATGGTGAGGGGAATCACCCCGCAATCAATCAGGTCCCTCAATACGTTGCCGGCCCCCACGCTGGGAAGCTGGTCGGCATCACCCACCAGAATGAGAATCGCCTTCGCTGGAAGGGCCCGCAGGAACGAGTTCATCAGCTGGATATCGATCATGGAAACCTCATCCAGGATGAACACATCGCCTTCCAGGGGATTCTGAAGATCATGCTCGAACGTCCGGGTTCCCGGGGTGTATTTCAGGAGGCGGTGAATCGTCCTGGCGGGCTCCCCTGTGGTTTCCTCCATGCGCTTGGCCGCCCGCCCCGTGGGCGCTGCCAGGCAGAGGCTCATCTTCCGGGTATTGAAAATATCCACCAGCGCCCGGACAATGGTGGTTTTCCCCACACCGGGCCCGCCGGTGATGATGGACACTTTCTTCGACAGGGCCATTTCCAGGGCCAACCGTTGCGCCGGGGCGAAGGCGATCGCCATCTGCCCTTCCGCCCACGACACCGCTTTCTCAACCTGGATCGGCGCGTGCGACAGGGGTGTCGCCATCAACCGCTCCAGCATGGACGAAACACCGGCCTCGGCCTGATAGAGGGGGGACAAAAACAAGTTCCCCCGTTCCTCGACCAGCGTCCCGTTTTGAACACCGTGAACCAGCGAGTCCTTCAAGATATCAGACGGTATCTCCAGCATCTGTTCGGCGGCGGGAATCAGGTCCTCTTTCGGGCAGAAGCAATGCCCCTCCTCCGCCATTGTTCCGAGAATGTAAAGAAGGCCAGCCCGGGCACGGCTCTCGGAATGGGGCGGCACGCCGATACTCAAGGC
>JBAXRC010000440.1:0-2432 GCA_037131415.1 bacterium
ATGAGAATTGAACTCACGACCTCTTCCTTACCAAGGAAGTGCTCTACCACTGAGCCACAACGGCAATTGTCTAACCGGTTTCCATTGTTTCCCATCAACCAACCAATTGGAGCGGGAGACCAGGCTCGAACTGGCCACCTATAGCTTGGAAGGCTATCGCTCTACCAAATGAGCTACTCCCGCATTTTAAATCCTTTAAAGAACTGTTCTTCCATCAACTCTTTGTTCATGCAGTAAGGCGTGCAAGTTACAAAAAAAATTGGTGGGCAGAGTAGGGTTCGAACCTACGTACTCGTGAGAGAACAGATTTACAGTCTGTCGCCTTTAACCACTCGGCCATCTGCCCATAGATCTGAGCCGGAAATGGGACTCGAACCCGCGACCTGCTGATTACAAATCAGCTGCTCTACCAACTGAGCTAAGCTGGCCAAAAGAACGGTCGGACAATGCCAGAAAACCAGGCGGATAGGCAAGTTCTTTGCGTTTGGCTCATGCGGGATGGCGCTCCAATTTTTTCCAATAGTCCGCTTGACTTTAGGCGGACAGACGCTAGATTGATGCGCTCATTGACTGTTCCGGCGTAGCTCAATGGTAGAGCGTCTGGCTGTTAACCAGAATGTTACAGGTTCGAGCCCTGTCGCCGGAGCCATTTGATCCTCCCAGAGAGGAGCCGTCGGACCCATACCACGTTATCTATAGCCAGGCTCCTAAATTATCGTGATATTACGCATCACGATAGTCCCGCACCCAATAAGGGTTTTCGAAGACTATTGTGATCCCCTGGCCGCTAGCGGGTTTTAAGTGTCTTTTGAATTGAGGCATCCAGGCCGTTGATGAATGCCTGGATGCTGAACGACTCGGCATGGGCGCGGATTGTCGCGGGATTCCACGTTCGTGCGGCGCAGGTGTCCACCGCC
This sequence comes from bacterium, assembly GCA_037131415.1. GTDB lineage: Bacteria > Verrucomicrobiota > Kiritimatiellia > CAIKKV01 > CAITUY01 > JAABPW01. The sequence continues at coordinate 918 of JBAXRC010000440.1, forward strand.
TTTGCGAGGGCTTCGGGCGTTTGTTGGTCGAAGAAAAGGCCGGTTACTCCTCCCACGATGGTTTCCAGGGCGCCGCCCCGCCCATACGCAACCACGGGTCTGCCGCAGGCTTGTGCTTCAAGCGGGACAATCCCGAAATCTTCCTCGCCGGGGAAAACGAGCAGGCGGCAACGGCGGTACAACTCGAGCAATTCGGCGTCGGATTTCCAGCCCAGGAATTCGATATTCGAACCCGCGGCCGCCTTTAAACTCTTGTGGTCAGTGCCCGTTCCCACGATTTTCAGGTGGCGGCCGCTTTGTGTATAGGCCGCGACGGCCAGATCGATCTTCTTGTAGGGAACCAGGGCTGAGGCGATCAGATCGAAATCCCCTGCGGGTTTGAAATCGGGGGTCCACTGGTCCAGATCGACGGGGGGATAGACGATATCCGCCTCGCGCCCGTAGAACGTGTTGATCCGGTCCCGGATATGCCGGCTGATCCCGACAAATCGCGTGACTCGAGGTGAGGCGGCGAGATCCCAGCGCCGGAGCCAGGCCAGGAGGGGTCGTGCCAGCATTTTTTTCAGGGGATTTTCGCCAAGATATTCGTTGTGGAACATCCAGGCGTAACGCATCGGGGTGAAGCAGTAGCAGAGGTGGGGGGTGCCCGCCGGGGCGCGGAGTCCCTTGGCAACGCAATGGCTGGTGCTGATGATAAGGTCGGTTTGCGGAACGTTGAACCGTTCCATGGCGCCTGGGAAAAAGGGCAGGAAATTGCGGTACCGCTTTTCGATGCCGGGAATGGACTGCAGCCAGGAGGTGTGGATGGGGTGCCTGTTGATGGTTTCGGACACGGCCACCGGATTATGGATCAGGGTGTAAACCGGTGCATCGGGGAATCCTTTGCAGAGAATCTCCAGAACCCGTTCTCCGCCACGCATGCCGGTCAGCCAGTCGTGACAGAGCACGACCCGCATGGTTTTCCAGGAGGATGGAAATGTGATGGTCACGAGGCTGGATTTCCTTTATCCGGGGATTGCGTGCTTCCCGCCAGTTCCCGATACAGGGCGATGGTCTTCCGGGCGGCTGCGGTCCAGGTGAATTTCAGGGCCTGGTCAAGGCCCAGCGTGATCATCCGGTTCTGGAGTTCAGGGGTATTGAGAACTGCGCGGATCCCGTCTGCCAAGGCAGAGGGGTTGCCGAGATCCGTGTAGTAGGCGGCCTCGCCGCCGATTTCACGCAAGACGGGGATGTCACTGCAAATGACCGGTGTCCCGCAGGCCATGCCCTCCACGACCGGGAACCCGAAGCCCTCGTAACGCGACGGAAGCACAATGGCGTCCGCCGTCTGATAGGCCCGGATCAGGTCGCTGCTGGACTGGTAGCCAACCCGCATCACGGTGTCGCCAAGCCCAAGCGCCTCAATCCGCTGATCGGCCTCGGGATAGCGCGGGTCGGGCGGACCGATGATTTTGAGCTGGAGGGGGAAGGGGGTCGACTGGCGGGCCAACGCGAGGGCTTCGACCAGTACGGTTA
>JBAXRC010000441.1:0-2430 GCA_037131415.1 bacterium
CCCCCCTTTGGGGCTGTAACAACCTTCCCGGTGGTCGCCTTAGCCTTCTTCACCACCGGCTTCTTCACCACCGTCTTCTTCACCACCGTCTTCTTCACCACTTTTTTTGTCTTTACCGTTTTTGCTGCCATAATCCACCAACCCTTCAATAAACCCTTTGCCTGACCGGGAAAAGCTCGCCTAAATATCAAACGAAACTTTACCTGTCAACCCCGCCCCTTACGCCCCCTTGGTCCACATGATAATATTCTCCGGCAAGGCTGACACGCTAATAATCGTGCAGGGGACATCGCCCTGGTCGGCGGGCACCTCGATTTGCTCGCCCGCGGCATGACCCGACAACATCTTACCCATCCGGCTGCTGCAGGAAATGATGCCGGACTCGGTATCCTGATCCCACTCGCCGAGAATATGGAACTGCTGCCGGCTTCCGTCCTTCATCTCGATCGTGACGGAGGTGCCCATGCCGGCCACTGCGATGGGACAGCCCGCGAAATCAGTGCCATGAACCGTGTTGAGGTCCTGCTCCAGCTCGGCACTGCGCCGCATGAGGATTCCCTGCTGTTCCTTGGCGGTCTTATATTCGAAGTTCTCGCGCAGATCCCCGTAACTGCGCGCCACACCGATGTCGCGGCTGTTCTTGGGGATATCCTCGTTGACAATCTTTTCCAGCAGCTTCTGGCGCTGCCGGTATGACCGCCAGGAAGTGAATTTGCCCTTGGCGGCCGCTTCCGCGGCCGCATCGCGCTTTGAAATCAGGATTTCAGCCAGTTCGGGGTAGACGCGCACCATCCGGGCGATCATGGCCTGGGTATCCACGGGAACCTTGCCCATGGCAACATACAAGGACCGGATAAAGCTGGTTCGCTGAACCTCGTTCATGGCGTGAGCCGCGGCTTCCAGCCATTCGCGCTGCTGAACCAGCTCGCCGAGCTGATTGGCCGCACGCAGCCGCTCCCCGGCATAGGACTTCTCCAGGGCCGGAAGAACCTGGAACGCCAGGTCGCCCACGGAGCCAAGCCCCCAGACCTCCAACCGTTCCGGACGGCGGGCCAGCCAGAACAAGATCTCAACCCCGGCCTTGCGCATCCCGACCAACTCCTTGAATACCGCCGCACAGGCCCCATCCTGCTCGTGATCGAGCATAAATTGAACACAGGCGTTCAGCACATTCATCGTCATAAGGGGAATGCAGGCCGTGATCGTCTCATAAAGACGGGCGCTGTCATACGCAACCAGAAGCTGCAGCAGGGCATCGAGCCGCCGGGTGGTGATCACCTGCGCCGCCCCCATGAACAGCGCGGGGTCCACAAGCTGCCCGGCCTCCTGCTCCCAGTTCACATAGTCACCCGCCACGCCCCACTGACGCGCCAAAACCACGACTTGAACCCGAATCCCCATATCCTTGTCGCCAAAGCCCTTCATGAGAAACGCAAGGCGTTCCCCGATAATACGAAGCCCGGCCGCATCCAGTTGGGCGAGTTTCATGTTGTCGGCCAGATCATCCAGCAGGGCAAACACCCCTTCCGCTGTCCGTTCCGTGGCCAACTGCCCGAACCACGCCGCATCGTAGGCCTTGGCCTTGGCGAGCAAGGTGATCGGTTCATTTCGCTTGGCGGGAATCAGGACAAGAGGATCGGCCTTAAGGGCCTTCCGTGCCGTCTCCCAGAACGTTTTCCAGCCGTCAGGCTTGATAATGCCGTCGCTCAGGATGTCCTGGAGCCGCGCCACGGGAAGCGGTCCATAGCTCCTGAGCGCAATACGGACCAGTTCCGCCGCCTCCGTTTCCGCAAGCGAGGCCAATGCCACGGCATCACGGTATTTCCGGGCCAGGAGATGATCGTCATCCACAAGCTGAAGCGCTTCACCCGCATAGGCAAACGACATCTCATGCCCCATCTTCCGGGTGAAATCAATGGTTACCCGCTCATAGAATGCGTCAACCTTCCGGATTGACCCCACGCCCCAGGTCTTGTCGACACAGAGCAGGCCGGGCTTCAGGGCCTGCAGGGTGGCCAGCCGCCGGAAACATTCGGACAGGGTGACCCCGCGATCAAACCCGAGATTGGTGACAAACTTCTTGCGAACCGGATCATTCCGGAATATCGAGCTCAGCTTTTTCAGGCACAGGTCACGGAAACCGATGTTCCCATGACTCCATTCCGCCCGAAGCCGGAGCACCTTGACGCCACCATCGGGGCATCCCTGCTCAATCAACGCGTCCTCCATCAGCTCGGCCCAGCCGCTGGTCTGCTCCGCCATGCCTACCCGCCGCAGCTCGCAGAGGGCGTTCAGCATGTCGTCGACCGGCATGTTCCGGCTCTCTACCTTGGCGAGGAACCATTCCTCGAACTGATCCTCACCCATCGGGATATGCGCTAATGCTTCCATGTTCAGTGTCCTTATAAAAGGGCGGGCTTTGTATCACAT
>JBAXRC010000442.1:0-2419 GCA_037131415.1 bacterium
GCCATGATCTTGTCACGGGTCGCCCTCATGGAGGCCTCCATGGCCTTGTTCCCTAACACCTCGGCCGCGATTTCAATGGCTGTGGCCACGGATACGCCCCCCGCCATCATGATGCCGAAATTCCTGCAAAACCGGGCCACCGCCAATTTTCGGACAATATCCCCCACCATCGGAAGGCGCACCACTAAGGAGTCAATCTGGAACCGGCCGACCGGCGTTTTTGCATACACAATCCCCGAAACAATCGCCCCCGCTATTCCCAGGAAAATCCAGAGGGTATTGTGAATCACAAAGGTATTGAAGGCGAACACGACCCGTGTCAAACGCGGCAAATTATTTCCATATCCCGCAAAAATGCTTTGGAATTGCGGCAATACGAAAATCGTCATGATTCCGGAAATCAAAAGGAAAAATCCGCCAATAAACAGGGGATACGCCAGAATGCTCTTGATCTTGCGGGCTAACCGGTCGCTCTTCTCCATAACCGTCGCCTGATAACTCAAGGTCTCAGCCAGGCTTCCGGATTCCTCTGCAGTTCGGATCAAGGCGACAAACAGCCGGTCAAAGACCTTGGGTTCCCCGGCAATCGCCTGGGAAAACGGTGCCCCATCATCCAGTTTTTTCAAAACCCGTTCCAACACACGCCGGAACGCGGCATTATCAAGATCCGCCGTAATGGATTCAAGGGACTCCAGAAGCGGAATACCTGCGCTCACCGAAATGGAAAGCTGACGGCAGAATATCGCCTTTTCCGACATGGAGATCGTGCCGAAAAGTATTCCCTTTTTTACAGGAACCTTCACCAGTTCGAGCCCTCCGACGCCAACCCCGTCATCGCTGATATCGGTTACCGTGAGACCCCGGTCGTGCAATTGCGAAAGCGCCTCAAACCGGGATGGCGCGGAATAAACCCCCGCGACTTCCCGTCCGCTGTTATCTTTTGCTGAATACCGATAGTCTGGCATACACGCCTCCGTTAAATTCCCGCATCCCCCGCACACACACTCATGACTTCCTCAATGGTCGTGACCCCGTTCTTCACTTTTCGCAATCCGTTTACCGCCAGGGGCGCCATCCCCAGATCCATCGCCAGGCGGCGCAAGGCCACCGAGCCGGTTCCCGTCACAACCATTTCCCGGATTGGATCCGTCACTTCCATGTACTCAAAAATCGTTGTCCGACCGCGATACCCCGTATTCAGGCATTTCGGGCAACCGGCCCCGCGACAGAACGTCCAACCGGCTGATTCCGGCAGGATACTGGTCGCATAGGCAAGTTCTTCCTCATGCGGCGGCACGGCGGCTTTGCAATGCGGACAAATCACCCGCACCAGACGCTGGGAGATCACCAGCTTGATGGTGGCCGCGATCAGGAAGGTTTCAATTCCGATATCCTTCAAGCGCCACAGCGCCGAGGGCGCATCGTTGGTGTGCAGGGTGCTCAACACCAAATGTCCGGTCAGGGATGACCGCATGGCAATCTGGGCTGTTTCAAGATCGCGGATCTCACCGATCATGATCATGTCCGGATCCTGCCGGAGGATGGCCCGCAACGCCCCGGCGAAATCCAGCCCGATTTTGGGTTTGATCTGCATCTGATTGATTCCGGGAATCAAATACTCGATGGGATCCTCGACCGTCTGGATATTCCACGCCGGATCCTTCAGGTAATTCAACGCGGCATAGAGCGTGGTAGTTTTTCCGCTTCCCGTGGGACCGGTGACCAGAATGATGCCATGCGGCGCCTGAAGGATAGCCTGGAACCGCTTGAGCATCACCTCATCCAGCCCGATATCTTTCATATCCACAATTAGCGCCGTTCGATCCAAAATCCGGAGCACCAGTTTTTCACCGTGTGCCTCGGGCAGGGAGGACACCCGGACATCAATGATCCGATCGCTGACCTTGAATTTAAACCGACCGTCCAGCGGCAGGCGCCGTTCGGCGATATCCATGTTGGAGAGGATCTTGATTCGCGTCGCAATCGCCTGGTACAGCGCCTTGGGGGGCGGCGTGATCTCTCGCAAACGGCCATCCACGCGGATCCGGACGGTGACATCCTTTTCGCCGGGTTCAAAATGAATATCGCTGGCACGATCGCGTACCGCCTGCATGAGCAACAAGTTAACAAACTTGACCACCGGCGCGTCATTGGCATTCACCATCAATTGTTCGTCATTACCCAGCGTCTCGACATCCAAACCCGTGACGACTTCCGGCGGCAATTCGGCAATATCCTGCAAATCCCGTTCCAAATGGGCTTCCTGCCGATAGAATTTATCAATCATCGCCAGGATGCGACCTTCCGAACTGATCGCCTTGCGGATCTCCATCTTCGTCAGGGAACGAACCGTATCAATCGCCTCGACATCCAGCGGATCCTTCATGACCAGGGTAATGACGAGGCCCGCTTCTTTTTT
>JBAXRC010000443.1:0-2410 GCA_037131415.1 bacterium
ATGTAGTAGCTCAGCATGCAGAGGAAGAGATGGGCGCGAACGCGATCTTCCAAGCGATGATGAATGGGGCGCACACGCAGATCAATGCCCTTGAAGGTTCGAAACGCTTTCTCCACATTCCCCAACCGCTTATAGGCCCGCACAACATCCGGCGTGGAAAGCGCCGCTGCCGGCTCGCTCGTGCGCACGATGTAAATGCCATCGAGCGCCTTTTCACGGGCAATGGCTTCCTCTTTTCTTGCCCATGCGATACGCCCGTCGCCGATGGAAAGAGCGAAGTGTTTGGCAACCTTGTACTTTCCGATGACCTGGCCGGCTTTCATACCGATTTCGGCGGCGGAAAGAATCTTGTGTTTGCGCCGACTCACTTCCCGTGCCAGCTTCTTCAGAAGCTCTTCGGTGCAGGCGAGCAACTCGTTGCGTGTGCGGTCGCGATCCGCCGCCAGAAAGGCGTTGTAACAAGCGACCAGCCGCTCCCCTGGAAAATCAGGGTGCGTGATTTCCGCAATGTTGCTTTGTGTGAATAGCGGAGCGTCCGATGGGTCACGGGACTCCATCAGTTTGCGGATGTCACCGCTGCGCAAACAGGATATCCAGCCGCAACCTTTCTGGGCTTTGAGTTTGGTAATCTGCGGTTCGGTCAGCATGCCCCGGTCCCCAACGATCACAAAACGCCCGACGCCAAACTCTTTGCGCATGGCGTCCATTTGATCCGGAACCGTCGCCGGATCTCCTGTATTACCGGGATAAACCCGCAGCGCCACCGGGCGGCCATCAACATCGGTGAGTAAGCCGTACACAATGCAGGGCAACTTCAATCCATCCCGGTTCTTGCCGCGCTGGGCCAACGTGCAGTGTGTTCCATGGTAGGAACTGCTGGAGACATCATAGAAGACCATGGCGCCTTCGCTCAGATGTCGTTCCGCCAGTTTCTTTTCAATGAAGCTCTGACGTTCCACCAACCAATCCATGGCGGCGTACAAGCCGTCCTCATCGACGCCCGACACGTTGAAGTCATCGGCCAGCGTGGTGTCGGCAAACAACGCCGCGCTCTCCAGCTTTGATCCCGGCCGCACGATGCGTTGGGCGATCATGGCCAGGATCACATCCCGTTCCCTGCAAGGTTTCGAGGAGATCAACTCGGCGATGCCAAGCTTTTCCATGGCGGTCTCGATCACCCGGACATGTCCGCAGGACAGGGAACGTTCGATAACGAACCGATCCGCCGAGGCATCAACCACCCGCCCGCCCTTGAGCAGGATGCGCAAAACGGCAATGGCTTCGGGCGGCAATGCCGAGAGGTTTGCCAAAGTTTTCTTGATAGTCTTCTTCCCGTCCCGATGCGTTTCGCGCAGCAAAATGGCCGGCGGCGAGTTGCGATTTGGAACCAGATCTATATACATGCACACACTAATACGCCAATACTCTTGACGTGTAAAGCATAAATAGCTATATATATTTTACTTACATGGGCGCATATGGAGCACTAAATGCTGTCGGCTTGACGTGGATGTCACTCATTTGCAATGAGTTGAGCGTGAAAGGAACGTGAAAAGACGCTGGAAGTCCGGTCTAAAACGCCAGAAGCGAGGAACTGGGTTTTACAAACTCACCGGGCTTGATCCGGCTGTTTGCTGCCCTTTGCCAGGCTCATAATCCCGCAGTCGCGGGATCGTTGGTTCTCATGCCGCAGGCAGATCCGCCCAGGGCGGAAAATCCAACCCCCGCTACCAATGGTGAGGCCCGGAACGCAGGTTCCGGGCCTTTTTGTCTGTGGGGGTTGGATTGAACCAACGACCGTACTCTTGCTATGTCATCTGGTCACCCACCGGCCGCTGCTTTTACATCGGCGTGACGGATGACGCGCCGCGCCGCTTGCACGATCACAACACCGGGGTGTCCACATGGACCAGGCGCTTCGCCGGGTCCTGGCAACTGATCTGGCAGCGCGAGTTCCTCACATTGGGCGCAGCCAGGAAATACGAGAATCTTCTAAACCGAAGTTCCAGCGCCTTTGACACGCACTCTACACGCTCAACCTATTTGCCATCAAGGCTATAGGCGTGGCGTTACGTCGGTTTTTCCGTTCCGTTTACTGGGCACACTTTATTATTGAGCCAGCGAGGCATCTTGTCGAGCAAAGCAGTCACTCGCTTTTGGTAGTCATTGGACTGTGTTACACGGGGAAAGCGGACGGCGAGTTTCTCTTCGCCGACGCGGCATGTGTTTTCCGTGATGGTGGCCATGGTTTGAAGCAAGCCGTCCCAGCGTCGCAATGGCCAGCCATCTTCGGAGGTTTTGGTATTGCGCTTGGTTTGGCTCTTGGCGGAGGGGGCGGCTCTTGATACCGGGTCGCGAGTGGTGCGTGTAGGCTCCAGGTCTTCGTCAACATACAGCAGCGGGGCTAGTA
>JBAXRC010000444.1:0-2409 GCA_037131415.1 bacterium
GCCGATCTACCACCCGCGACATGATGTGATAATACGCCGCACCCTCCTCCACGATCCTCGCCGTTCTCATGGTTTCTCCTTCCAGGGAAACCCTTCATGGTCATCCCATGTATTGTATAACGGCTAAACTTCTATTATATTGTAAACTATTTTAAACAATCTTCCTGTCCCGAATGGCGCTTAGTTAAGGGAATCATGTTTTTGTCTGTAATTGTTTCGATGAGGAATATCGACGAATAAATGGCGAGGTTTATTGAGAAGGGCGTAGGTTCTATGACGGTTTTTAATGGCTCGTGGTTCGCGACGGCCGGGGCGCAGTGGCAATTTGTCTGCGGCAATATTGATAAGTAGATCCGACCAAAGCTGATCATGCATTTTCAGAGACTGCGACCGCGAAAAGGCAATGGCGTATTGCCGAAAGGAATCGAGTGCGCCCTTGAAACTCAGGCGCTCAATACGGGTGTCGTGCCGAAGGGCGGCGTGCAACATGATGCTACGCATTAGATTGTGAGCGATGAGATAGGTCCGGAGTTCTTTTCTGGCCATTGAAGGAGACTTGCACCGTAGCGCCTCCATGCCTAACGTTGTTTTCAAGTCACGCAGACAGAGTTCGATCTTCCAGCGTCGCAGATAAACCGCTTTCAATTCTTCTACCGGATACAGAACGGGATCCAGAAGCGTCGTTACCAGGACTATATGCTCTGAACGAAATCCCTTTTCGATGATGGTGAATTTGATGATCCGAACCGTAATTTGTTCTGGAACCTGAAGCCATTCGCAGAGCGGGAGATGTTTTGACGGAGCCTTGCCACGTGTGAAAATGTGAAGGTGGTCGTGGAACCCCAGAGCCAATCCTTTTCGTTGATCGGGCTTGCGGCTTTGATGAAGTCTGGTGACAACATCCACACCGCGTAGCGGCAACATGGCGAGCGACAAATAGTCGCCAAAGGCACGATCCCCCAAGGAGATGTCACCGGGCTGAAACTCATCCCATAATGATCGAAACAAGCGTAAGTCATGGGCGTGGATGTTATGCATGACGACTCGCAAGATGGCGCCGGTTTGCAACGAGAACTGAACGAGGAATTTGATGAGCGGGAAGCCGCATCCTTTCTTTTGTCCAGAGGGTTGCGGATAGGACTTCTGATTTTCGGCAGTGTCAGGAAGTTGTGTTGTGGATCCATCTACAACTTTAATACGCCGGCCTTGTAGAGCCGTCGGTTTTGGGGCGCGTTTCTCAAGTGCCTCACCAGTCAAACGCATGATGGCTTCAAGTCGCTCTTCCTTGAGCTTCAATCTGCTTTGGATATAGGCGGATGTACCCTCGTCAGGCACAGGCTGGTATTTCAGTCGCCGCTCAGACTGAACGCGCCGGACCACTTCGCGGCAAGCCGTGCCCGGGTTCAGCAATTGCCACAGGAAGCATTCAAGGGTCAGTCTGAAGGTGAAGATTCGCGAACGACTGTGATCATTGGATTTCTCCGGGTTGAATGTGTCAGCCGGAACCAGCGCGACAAGGCGTTCGTCGAGTTCCTGTAACGTATTACCTCGCAACTGCTTAACCGCCTTTTTACCCATAGGTCCCAGGCGACGTCTCCACTCACGAAAATAGGGTGTATAGCTCATAGGACGGTATATATACCGCCCTATTGACAAACGTGCTAGATTATTCACATGAAATTCAACGAAAAAGAACTGAAGCAACAATACAAACAACTGGCCAAGGATCTGGCCAAGACTGGCTGGATCAGTCATGGTTATGTGCAGGATCGTGGTCCAGGCGCGGGAGGCCCTTGCTATCAGTGGAGTCGCAAGGTGCGGGGAAAAACCGTCTCTGTTGCGTTGTCTAAGGAACAGTATCAATGGCTCAAAGGAGCCATTGATAACTGGCGCATACTTCAACAAAATCTAAAGACCATGGAAAAACTGTCGCGGTTAATACTATTTAAAACAGTGCCAGATACACATCGTCGTAAACCTTTATCCAAGAATGTGATGGGCATTAACTAAGCGCCATTCGTGACTGTCGGTAAGTCAATGAATGATCTAGGTCTTATCTATTGCTTTCTGCCGACAAGGAAAGATGGTCGTTTTTGTTACATGAATCAATTATTCAATGGTGATCATCTTGTTGTCGTTCATATCAAGCAGGATGGATTTGTCGTTAAAGGGCGGTTTAACGATATAGGAGCTGTAGACGACTACTTGCGGATGATCTCAGAAAAGGACCGAAACCAAAACATAACAATAATGCCATCAGCTGCGGTGCCATTCTCAAGAGTCATTAATGTTGTGAACTTGTGTTATAAGTATGAACTCAGGAATATCAATCTGATTGAAGAACAAAATGAAGCACAACACACTCGTGCCTACCGTCGCTAAACGCTCCGGCGGCACAGTGTGAGCGTT
>JBAXRC010000445.1:0-2408 GCA_037131415.1 bacterium
CTGCTCATGACCTTCACCCGCCGGGCGGCCGAGGAAATGATCAAGCGTGCCGCCGCCGCCTCGGAACGCGGCGCCCATATGACCAGCCGGGTCTGGGGCGGAACCTTCCATTCGATGGCCAACCGGATCCTCCGTATGTACAACCAGCAGGCGGGTCTGCCTTCCGATTTCACGGTGATGGATGAGGCGGACGCCGGCGATCTGATGAATGTGGTCCGCCACGAGCTGAATCTGGGAAAGAATGACAAGCGCTTCCCCCGCAAGGGTACCTGTCTGGGCATCTATTCCCGGTGCGTCAACGGCTGTGAAATGATGGAGCCCGTCCTCACCCGCCACTATCCCTGGTGCCTGGAGTACAAGGAGGCGCTCAAGACGCTCTTCACCAATTATGTCATCCGCAAGCAGCAGCGTGGCGTCCTGGATTATGACGACCTGCTTCTCTATTGGCTGCAGCTCCTGAACAACGAGGCCATGGCCCGGGAGATCGGCGGCCGGTTCGACCATGTCCTGGTGGATGAATACCAGGATACCAATACCGTTCAGGCAGGCATCCTCCGGGGACTGCGCCGTTTCAATGCCAACATCACTGTGGTGGGCGACGATGCCCAGAGCATCTACAGCTTCCGTGCTGCCAATGTGCGAAACATCCTGGATTTCCCCCAGCAGTTCCCGGGTGCCAAGGTTATCACGCTGGAACAGAATTATCGCTCCGTGGAGCCGATTCTTGAGACGACCAACCGGCTCATCAGTCAGTCACGGGAACGGTTTACCAAGGACCTGTGGTCGGCCCGCCGCGAGGGACAGCGCCCGAAAATCGTGACCTGCAAGGACGAGGCGGCCCAGGACCGGTTTGTCGTCGAGCGGATCCTGGAGCACTACGAGGAGGGCATTCCCCTTCATAAGCAGGCGGTGCTGTTCCGGGCGGGGCACCTTTCCGATTCCCTCGAGATTGAACTGACCCGCCGGAACATCTCCTATCACAAGTATGGCGGCCTCCGCTTTCTCGAGGCCGCTCATGTGAAGGATCTGATCAGCTTCCTGAGGGTGGTTGAGAATCCGTCCGACGAGATCGCCTGGTTCCGGGTGCTCCAGATGATTGACGGGATCGGGCCGGCTACCGCGGGTAAGATCATTGCCCATGTCGCCAAGGCGCATAATCCCCGGGCACTCAAGACCTTCAAGCCCCCGGCAGCGGCGAAGGAGGGATGGGTGGATCTGGGCCAGTTGATGGATGATCTGGTGTCGGCGGAAGAGGGAAACCCGGCCGCCCAGGTCCAGCGGATCCGTTTATTTTATGATGACCGGATGGCGTTGCGGTATGAGAATGCCCAGGCGCGACGGCGCGACCTGGAGCATATCGAGCAGGTTGCGGCGCGCTACAAGTCCCGCCGCCAACTCCTGACGGACCTGACTTTGGATCCACCGAACTCCACCAGCGATATCGCTGCCAATCCCCTCAAGGACGAGGACTGGCTTGTGCTTTCCACCATCCATTCCGCCAAGGGTTGCGAATGGGACGTGGTCTACGTTATTCATGCCTCCGACGGATGTCTTCCGTCGGACATGGCGACGGATAATGACCGGGAAATCGAGGAGGAGTTGCGACTCGCCTATGTGGCAATGACTCGCGCCCGGAATTTCCTCTATGTGACCTGGCCCCTGCGCTATTACCAGAAGTGGGGTAGTTACACCGACAAGCATGTCTATTCCCAGATGTCCCGGTTCCTCAGTGACGAAGTGCGCGCCTCCTGCGAGATGGTGTCCTGCGGTACCAGCGGGTATCGCGATGAGATGGAGCAGGGGGGCGGATATGACATCGTGGAGCAAGTCCGTCGCCAGATCAGTTCGCAGTGGGATTAGTCTCAACGGGGCTGTGTCGTATTTTGCCACGCGGCGGGGGCAGGGCGCCCAAAGTGGTGTTTTCCCGGAGAGCGACGGTGGTCATCACCTTGATGACATACACTTGGGTTTGCGGGGGAAGATGCATGGCGATCTCCCCGTAGGTTCGCGCCTGATGTTTTTTAAGAAGACGCTCCACGCACCCTTCCCCGGCATTATAAGCGGCAACAGCCAGTGTCCAGTCGCCGAGCCGGGAATAAAGGTGAGAAAGATACCGGGCGGCGGCCCGTGCGCTGGAGGCGGGCTCGGAGCGGTAATCCCCCGAGGGCTTCATCAGGTCGAACCGCCTGGCCGTCTGGGGTTTGAATTGAAAAAGGCCCAGCGCGCCCGATTTGCTGACGGCATTGGTTTTCAGGGTGGACTCCACCTCGGCAACCCAGGCCAGCTGGGCCGGAAGCCCCTCGGTGGAAAAGGCTTTTTTCAACTGCGGGATTAACTGCTGTGCATGCCGGGGTAGTTTTCCCCTGGCCTGCTCCCTGCCCCAGAGGCACCCCTTGATGATACAGGGC
>JBAXRC010000446.1:0-2369 GCA_037131415.1 bacterium
GGAACTTTTGACTGCGACACGGATGGCGACGTTGTTGGGGTGTCCACGGAAGCATTTCTGGCGGTATGAGGTTGGACTGCGGCGGACGGTGGACGCTGATGCGTTGCGGTTTGGGACGGCATGGCATGCGGCCATGGAGGCCAGGTGGACGGGCGCGGATGTTGAGGCCGCCTTTGCGGCCGCCCTGGCCGGAAAGACCGAACTGGGCGAAGTACAACTGGCCACCCTATCGGGGATGCTGGCTGGGTATTACACCTGCTATGCGGCGGATCCGATCAAAAGCGTACACCCGGAGGTTGAATTCCGGCACCCGCTGGCTGGATCCCGCACGTTCGAGAGTGCGGGAAAGATTGACGGGCTCGCGGTCATGCATGACGGGCGTCTGGGGCTGGTGGAGCACAAGACGGCCGGATGTGACATCGCCCCCGACAGTGACTACTGGTTGCGCCTTCGCGGGAATTCCCAGGTGATGCAGTACGTCCTGGCTGCGCGCGCACTCGGGTGGGACGTGGCGCTCGTCATCTATGACGTGGCGCGTAAACCGGCGATCCGTCAGAAGCAGGGCGAAACTGCGGAGCAGTTTGGCGACCGGCTCGGGGCGGATACCAAGGAGCGTCCGGAATTCTATTTCGCACGACGCGAGGTGCCGATCCTCGAGGATGACCTGGCCGAATTCGAGGTTCAGCGGCAGGTGCTCGCCCGCCAGATCCTCTCATGCCGCGGTGAGGCCCGAAGGGCGACACGGCCCGAACATGGTTGGCCCCGGAATGTGAGCGAAATGACCTGCAAACTCTGTGACTACGCCGGGTTCTGCCTGCAGAACGCGGTGATTGATGCGGAGCATCCGCCGGTGGGGTTTGTGGTGGGGGAGATTCATGGGGAGCTGGCGGGAGTGTGAGGGGTGAAGCGTGAGATGTGAGACGTGAAAATTTGAGATTTCAGGATTTGAGATTTCAGAGTTGGGAAACGGACGAAACGGACACAACGGAAAGGAGAGAGAGAATGACGGAGACGAAAGTGGGTTATGCGGGGAGGCCTCGGGTGTTGGCGCCACCGGCTGTGCCGATGGTGCAGGTGAGGAAGGCGGTGCAGTTTGGGGAGGTGGCGGGGTCGAGCGGGCACCGAGTGCTGCTTTATGGTCCGGGCGGGATCGGCAAGACGACGCTCGCGTCGCAGTTGCCGGGGCCGGTCGCGTTCATCGACCTGGATGAATCGTTGCCGCGGTTGCGGTCGCAGTTGGAGGAATCGGGCCGGATGGCAAACATCATGCCGGTGACCGGGATCCACAACTGGCAGACGTTGCGCGATGTGATCCAGTCGGATGGCTGGGAGAAGGTGCGCAGTATCGTGATCGATACCGGCACGCGAGCTGAGGAACTGGCCGTGGCGCATACCTTGGAGAATGTCCTGGTCGACGGGAAGCGGGTGACCAGTGTCGAGGGGTACGGGTATGGCAAGGGGTATGGGTTCGTGTTCGACACATTCCTGCCGCTGCTGGCCGATCTGGATCGCCATGCGCGGGCCGGACGGAATGTCGTATTTGTCTGCCATGACTGCACCTCCACGGTGCCGAACCCGGCCGGGGAGGATTGGCTTCGGTATGAGCCGCGCCTGCAATCCCCGAACAGTGGGAAAGCCTCCATTCGATTACGGGTCCGGGAATGGGCCGATCACGTCTTGTTTGTCGGGTATGACGTGAGCGTTGGGAAGGATGGCAAGGGGCGCGGGGCCGGGACCCGCACGCTGTATTCGGCTGAGGTGCCGCATTGCATGGCGAAGAGTCGGACTACTCAGGAGACGATTCCGCTGGGGGATGATGGGGAGGCGGTTTGGGGGAACATCATCCGCTGAAGGCGGATGATGGTTATTGGTTATTCGTTATTGGTTGATTGGGAAGAAAGACGGGAGTCGCGGCACGGAGTGCCCCTCCCACATTGAAGAAAGAGAGAGGGCAGGACGATGGCTTTGATTCAAGAAGGGACTTATGAGGGTTTGACGGTGGCGGCGAGCATTTATGAGGCGCCAAGCGGGGCGGTGATGTGCTCGATGGTGGTGGATGTTGGTGGGACGCATTTGAAGGGCGGGATTTGCCTGGTTCAAAAGGATGGGACGCTGAGCGAGCGCGGGTTCAAGGATGTGCAATTGATTTTCGGCTGGTCGGAGTGGGACTGGGCGAAATGGGATCAGGAGCCGGAGGCCTTTGCCGGTGCGGCAGTGCAGGCGGTCGTTGAGACGGTACAGGGTGAACGAGGGGAATTCTCGTCCATCAAGTACATCAACCCGCCGGGCGGAGGGCAGCGGCTGGAAAAGGCGAATGCAAAGGGATTGGCGGCGAAGTACGGGGCGAAGACACGGGCGCTGTTTGGTGG
>JBAXRC010000447.1:0-2366 GCA_037131415.1 bacterium
GGCCAAGGTCTTCATGTGGTTGATCCCTCCCATTCCTGAAAGCGGCAAAAGTGAAAATATATCATGTCACAACTTTAAAACAATGAGAGAAGCACGCTCACCCTCCCGTTACGAGACTCAACACCCGCCCCTCCTCCTCAAACACAACCCCCCGCTCCCTGAGAACCCTTAGCGCCTGGGCGCCCTCCTCGCCGGAAAAGGCGGACTGGATATCCTCTTCCTTACGCGGTGATTCCAGATACGCCAAAAGGGCACGCGTGGTCTCGTCAAGCCGGTACAGGGTGGGTGAACCGTCTCGGGAATCATAGAGGACGGTGCCTTCCTCGGCGAGACAGAGCCTCGCTTCCTGGCGCCGGTCCCCGTTCAGCCAGCGAACCCGCCACTGATCCACGGCCGCATTGAGCCGCCGCAGCCAGGACTCCATGCGCGGCACCTCGGCATGGGCGTCATAGAACTTGATCGCCACACGACCCACCGCTTCCGCCCCAAAGGGGAAGGTCAGGCGATAATGATCCTCCGGCCGCAGTTCCAGGCCATAGGTGCCGGGATGCTCAAAATACTCGCTGTACCGAACATACCCGATCAGGCTGGCCGCCTGGGGCGGATGCAAGTGCGTCAACCGCGGAATCAGCCGGAGATACCGCTCATAGGTCTCCTCTGTTTCACCGGGCGAAAAGATCAGGAGATTCCAGCCAACGGTCAGCGGAAATTGGGCGCAGGCCTTGAGAAACCGCAGGTTCTGGAACGCCGTGGTGCCCTTGCGCATCAACTTCAGGGTGGCCGACGACAAGCTTTCAATCCCGGGCTGGAGCACCGTCACCCCGGCCTTGCACAACACCTCAAGCTCGGCAACCCCCAGGGTGGCCCGCACTTCGTACTGGATTTTCAGCCCGGGCGGGGGAGCCAGTAGCGGCATGACTTTCCCCATGTAATCCAGGGGCAGCACGGTGTCCACGCTCTCGATGAAGGAGCAACGGGGGGCATATCGGAACAACGACTGGATCTGCTTGACCGCGTTTCCCGGCGTCATCGCCTTGAAACAGAGCGACGTCCCGTTCAGGCCGCAGAACGTGCACCGCTGCCGCTCGCCCCACCAGCAGCCGCGGGAAGTCTCGAACAGCAGGATCGGCTGGACTTCGCCACCCCGGAAATGCCGTTCCACGGAATCCAGAAAGGCATCGTAATCCAGCATGAGGTTGGTATCGATATCCAGTTCGCCGCCCGCGATCACCCGCGCCCCGCTCCGGTCGCCGTCGCGATGGCGCTTCACGAACTCGGGAAAACTGACCAGCGCGGGGCCCTGGAAAAAGTGATCAACGGCCTCGATCTGGCGCGAAAACTCAAGCCCCATCTCCCCCGTACAGGCCGCGCCCCCCATGACAATCACCAGGCTCGGATTAACCGCCTTCAGTCGCCGCGCGAGGGCAAAGGAGGCCACGGTTTGGGCAAAAAGCGCCGTAAATCCAACAATATCGGCCTCAGCCAAATGGTGGCTCGCGATCACGCCGTCCAGGAATTCATCCACCCGGTCCCGTTTTTCCACCAGCAACTGCCAGGCCTTGGCGGCTTCCGGAGTGGTGCGCGCATAATACCGGTCATGGTAGTCGGAGGTGTTGTCAGGCGCCGCGGGAAAAGCCGCCTTCCGGAAGAACCAGTCCCCGAGTCCCGTCATAAACCCGTGGTTCGACAGCACATGCTGGTAGGCGCCAAGATCGCCGAGGAATCCGGCGAACTCATGGTTCAGGTAAAGCGTCTCGATATCGGTCTCGCCCGGCAATCGCGCCTCCACCGCCGCCTTCACCTGCGCCAGGGCAATGGAGGGAATCGCCAGCGAGGCGAAGGGCATGGAGATCAGAACGATTCTACTCTTTGGCTTCATCGTAATAGCCGATCACATCGTCCCGGCTCCAGCCCCGGAACAGCACCTGGCTGGATCGCGGATGGTAAGGGAGGATATCGGAATAGCCCGGCACAATCACTTGGGCCACCGGGAACCCGATGCGGGGATCGGTACAGTCAACCACCAGGTAATCCAAGCCGAGCTGGCGGAAAATGGCCTTTGCCTTCTCGATCTCGTCGAGGCAGTCGGTAAAAAGCTCCCCGCGCTCGAAAGGCACCACATCGCCTTCCGCGAGAAAATCAGCGTGGGTATAGGAAATGTAGCCGTGCTTGAACAGGGTCAGGAAGTGGTCCGTGTTGTCACCCTGGCATTTGAGCCGCTCAAACCCCTCCCGCAACGGGCGGTTCTCGAATTTCCGGCCCTGCGCGAATTCCGTCAGCGCCCGCATGATCGCCTCTTCCCGGTCAAAGGAGGTGCCCACATTGAGAACATGATGGAGCTGGAATTCCGGCGCCACATTGTGGTT
>JBAXRC010000448.1:0-2362 GCA_037131415.1 bacterium
GTGGATGGCGCGTGCCACCAGTTCCTTTCCGGTGCCGCTCTCGCCCTGGATCAGGATCGTGGCCTGGGTCGGGGCCGCCTGCCGGATGGTGTCGAAGACTTCGTGCATCACGCCGGATTCACCGATGAGGCTTTCCAGTCCGAACCGGCTGTCCAGCTGTGCCCGGAGGTTGAGGTTCTCGCTTTCCACCTCGTGCGACCGCAGGGCGCGTTTGAGCAGGAGATCGAGATGATCGAGGTTCACGGGCTTCGTCAGGAAGTCGTAGGCGCCGAGTTTCATGGCCTCGACGGCCGTTTCCACATTGCCATAGGCCGTCAGCATGACCACGATGGGCGGATTGCTCCGGGCCATGATGCGCTGGAGCAGGGTCATTCCGTCCATGCCGGACATGCGAATGTCGCTGAGGACAATATCCACGTTGCGCTCATCGAGGATAGGAATGGCTTTCCCCGCGCTATCGGCGAGGATGACGGCATAGGTGCCATCCAGGGCGCGCTTGAGTCCCTCCCGGGTATTCTTGTCGTCATCCACAATCAGGATGGTGTGGCGTGTGTTCATGGGGTCTCTTCGGGTTCGGTTTTCGAGCGGGCGTGGGGCTTGAGGAGGCGGACGCGGCGTTCGTCCAGGGGGAGGAACACGGTGAAGGTCGTGCCCATGCCGGGTTCGCTATGCACATCGATTCGGCCGCCATGATCCTGGATGATGCGTTGCACGATCATCAAGCCGATGCCCGAGCCTTCCGCCTTGGTGGTGTAGTAGGGATCAAAGATGTGCCCGATATCCTCCGGCGCGATTCCGGCTCCGTTGTCCCTGAAGGCGACGGCCAGGAACCGGTCCGAGGCGGCGGCGGTGATGCGGAGCAGGCCGCCTTCCGACATGGCCTGCAGGGCGTTCTTGATGATGTTGAAGAGTGCCTGTTTGATCTGGTCCCGGTCAAGCCGGAGCGGGGGCAGGTCCGTGGGACATTCCAGTTCCACATGAACCCCCCGGTTCTCGATCTCCTGCTTCAACAGGGACAAGGTATCCTTGATGACCGTACCCATCTGGGTTTTTGCGAGGGTCGGTTTGGAGGGGCGTATAGCCTTGAGGAACTGGGTGATGATCAGGTCCAGGCGCGCGACTTCCGTACTGGCGACCTGGACGAGATCGAGCAGGGCAGGGCGGTTGCTGACGGTGCATTTCTTGAGTTCGCGATCGAGGAGCTGGAGATGGATGTTCAACGCGTTGAGCGGGTTTCCGATTTCATGGGCCACCCCTGCCGCCAGCAACCTGACCGCATTGAGGCGTTCGGACTCAAGCAGACTGGCTTCCTGTTTGCGGTCGTGGGTAATGTCGCGCAGGATGAGGACCGCGCCTTTCTCCCGGCTTTCCACCGCGGAGAGCGGCACGACGTAAAAACTCAGGAACCGGGGTTCCGGATAGCTGATTTCAATCTGGTGGCTGCTCAGCTTGGTCCATTCCCCGGCGTCAAGATTCAGGACCCGTTCCCACTCGATATCCCGCAGGAACCGGTTCATGGGCTTCCCCACCACGGTTTCATGGCTGAATCCGATCAATTCACCGGCCGCCCGGTTGGCGTAGGTGATGATGCCCTTTCCATCGAGCACCACGACCCCCTCCTGAATGGATTGGAAAATCGTCTCCAATAGCCCCTTTTCTCGGGCTAAACGGAGGAAATGGGTCTGGACGCTCTGTGGGTCAAGACGATCCAGCCGTGCAATAAGTTTATCAAGAAAAGCAGATTTCATGTCCCATGTTGTCGCAGTGTCAAATTGGCGCAAAGACTAGCAGGTCAGAGAGGTGAGTTCAAGCGGATCATGGGCCGCGGATATCGGGGGAGGCTTTTTTGAGCCACTGGCCCCGGTCGAACGGACCGCCCTCGAGGGGCTTGGCAAAGGAGACCTTCTCGTCGACCTGGACAATCTGGACGGTACCGATTTTTTTACCGGGGACATAGGTCAGGACATCGCCGGTGGCGGGATCGGTGACGGGTTCGGCGGGACCGCGGGCGACATACTTGGCATCGACGCGGAAGCCGCGATCTTTGCCGCCATTGATCAGGATGGCGTTGTTGCGGAGGCAGCTGACCATGGGGCGCCAGGGATTGGCGGGCATTACCCTGGAGATCTGCTTGACGCCTCCGTAGATGGCACGGGAGGTGGCCTGGCCCAGTGGTGTCTGGAAGAAGATGTCGCCGCCGAAACTGATGCCGTCATATCTTGCCTTGGCGTAGGCTTCACGGGTTCGCACCAGGTAGGTGCTCTGGACCGCGCTGATGATCTGGCCGGTTTCCACATCCACCAGTGTGAGCGTGAGGGACACCCGGGCGGTATAGCCACGGCCAAGGAGAGCCAGGTAGCGG
>JBAXRC010000449.1:0-2352 GCA_037131415.1 bacterium
ATCCCACGTCGTCCCGAAGATTCCCTTCCCGAGGAAACCGGCTTTCCGGGCCGCCGCGATCGCAATCTCCAACCGCTTGATGGCCAGCGGATATTCGGCGCGGATATACACATATCCCTGCCTCGCCCCGATGGCATACCCGCCGATGATCATGCCCTCGATGACGGTATGGGGATCACCCTCGATCGTGCTACGGTCCATAAAGGCGCCCGGATCGCCCTCATCGGCATTGCAGATGATGTATTTCTCCTCGCTCTTCTGGGCGAGGGCGAAATTCCACTTCACCCCGGTGGGGAATCCGCCGCCCCCGCGCCCGCGGAGACCGGACTTGGTCAGGGCGTTGACAACATCGTTGGGGGTCATCTCGGTCAGGACTTTCACCGCCGCCTGGTAGCCGCGGACCACAAGGTATTCGTCCATGTCCTCCGGATCGATCACGCCACAGTTGCGGAGCGTCATGCGCATCTGCTTGCCGAAGAAGTGGACATCACCGAACACGGAGGAAAACCGGTCGGTCAGGCGCGCGTCAGCCCAAAGCTTTTCCTCGGTGAAGTCCGTGTTCGTCATGCCCGTATGCGGCATGGCCATGCCATTCACGGGTAGGCCCTTGATGACATGGGAGTCAAACACCTTGTCCACCTTGTCGGGTGTCATGGTGATGTATTTCACCGGTGTTGATTTCTGACTGAATACGGTCACCACGGGTTCCATGTCGCACCGCCCGGTGCAACCCACCCGGCTCAGGGTGACATCCTTCAGGTTGTGGCGTTGAATCAACTCCTCGACCCGCTTGAACACCTCGCCGGCACCCGCCGCATTTTCACAGGTCGCTGATCC
This sequence comes from bacterium, assembly GCA_037131415.1. Classification (GTDB taxonomy): domain Bacteria; phylum Verrucomicrobiota; class Kiritimatiellia; order CAIKKV01; family CAITUY01; genus JAABPW01. The sequence goes on from JBAXRC010000449.1 coordinate 838, forward strand.
GACCGTGATGCGAACCTTTGCGTTGAACTTCTCCTCCCGGAGGCTTTTTTCCGCCTTCCGTCGAAGTTCAAGCAACGTCTCCATTGGATTACTCATTACGATTCCTTTCTTTAATTCCACTCACACCAAAAGACTTCATACATCCTTCACGGCGTATGCCAATTCCCGCAAGCTGGCGAGAATTCTGGCATCCACCACCGACACGGTATCCGGCGCGTGCACATGGGCCGTGGTCAGGTTCAGCAACCCGCGCGCTCCCGCGGCGATCAATTGATCGGCCACCGCCTGGGCCGCCGCGTGGGGAACCGACACGATCCCGATCCCCACCCTCTGCTCACGCACAAAATCATCCATCTCAGTCATGCCCTTGACGACAAACCGTCCGATCTTTTTCCCGACCACGGAAGCATGATTGTCGAAAACCCCCATGATCTTGAAACCCTGGCGCACGAATTCCTCATGCAAGGCCAGTGCCCGCCCGAGATTCCCGGCCCCCACCAGGACGCAACGGACGTCACGATCCACTCCCAGGGTCCTGGCAAGAACCTTTTCAAGACCGCCCGTGCCGTACCCGCGCTTGGCCACTCCCTTGAAATCAATATAGGAAAGATCCTGTCGCACCGTTGAACTCGTCAACCCCAGCGCCTCGGCAAGCGAGGCCGATGACACCCATTCGACACCCTGCTGCCGCAAATACTGGGTCTGGGTAAGATAGCGGGGGAGACGGCGAATCACCGCGCCCGGGATGACCTCCAGAACAGTTTTCTTGTTTTCCATGACATCCCCCTTGTACTCAAAAATCATACGCCATCCACTTTTGTCGCCAAACTTATAACGTTAAAACATTAACCATTAACCCCGGAGATACTTCCGCCTTCAGATGTTTCCCGGGTTATCTAGAAAACCTCAGACACGAGCACGCGCCGCATACTCCGTGTGCAGGAGATGATGCGATTTCTCCCCCAGCGGCACCCCGAGGAACTCGGCATAAATCTGCGCGACCTCCGGGTTCTCATGTGATTTACGAAGCTTTTTCCCCTCATCCTCACGATAAATGGCTTCAAGCCGCTTCTGCCTGACTTTATTGGTCGTCGTACGCGGCTGCCCTCCCCCGCCGATACACCCTCCGGGGCAGGTCATGATCTCGACGAAATGGTACGAGGCTTCACCCGCCTTGATTTTCTCGACCAGCTTCCGGGCATTCCCGAGGCCGGAGGCCACGGCAACCTTCACCGTGATTCCCTCCAGGAACGACCAGGCGGGCACGGCTCCGGTAATCGTCACCTCGGCTTGCTTGATCCCTTCCAACCCCATCAAGGGCGGCACATGCAGATTCAGGAAGGGAAGTTCCCGTCCGGTCACCACTTCCCACACCGTGCGCAGGGCCGCCTCCATCACGCCGCCGGTATTGGCGAAAATATCCGCCGCACCGGTCGAGGCCCCCATGATCGAATCCATGGACTCCTCCGGAAGCGCGGCAAAATCCAGTCCCGCCTGCCTGATCATCCGGCCCAA
>JBAXRC010000450.1:0-2345 GCA_037131415.1 bacterium
CAGTTTTTTACGACCGTCCAGGAAACCGAGTTCGACCAGGAAATCGATTTCCATGACTTTCCCGCCCGCCCGCTCGATCAGTTTGGCCGAGGCCAGAGCCGTCCCCCCGGTGGCGAGCAGGTCATCGATCAGCAGGACTGGCTCCCCGGGTTCAAACGAATCCACATGAATGGCCAGGGTCGCCGAACCGTATTCGAGGTCATAGCTCTCCTCGTATGACTGGTACGGGAGTTTCCCCTTCTTGCGAATGGGAACCACGCCGGCCTTGAGCTTGTAGGCCAGGGCTGACCCGAACAGGAATCCGCGGGCGTCAATCACCGCGATCTTGCGGATCCCCTTGTTACGGTGCCGCTTGGCAAACAGATCAATGGCCGCCCGGAAGAGCTTGGGATCCTTGAGAATCGGGGTGACATCCTTGAACATGATGCCGGGCTTGGGAAAATCCGGAACATCCCGCACCGCCGCCTTCAGCTTTCGAACACTCATGAATAATCCTTTCCTGCATTACCGCCAAATTGTTTCTCCAGACCATAACAAACCCCCCTTCCCCCTTCAACAGCCAAAGAGTCACCCCATCCGATCGGCGTCCACCAGGATTAAAAGGACTGTCTCAATAAATTTGTGAATTTCTCAAACGGTATGGTTTTGACTCGATATTATAAAGACACCTATACTGGCCGGCATGTCATCCATGGTTTCAAACATGCCGACGATTGCTGTCGGACTAAGCGGGGGCGTCGATTCGTCGGTCACCGCCTGGTTGCTCAAACAGCAGGGGTACCAGGTCATCGGCCTGACCATGCAGATCTGGGACGGCTCGCTCCCGCTTCCTGACGAGGGCCGCTCCGGCTGCTATGGGCCGGGTGAGCCGCGCGACATCGAGGCCGCCAAGACCCTGGCCGCGCGACTTGGCATCCCCCATCATGTCGTCCCGCTCGCCCCGGAATATGCAACCGAGGTGCTGGATTATTTCCGGGAGGAATACCGCTCAGGCCGCACGCCCAACCCCTGCGTCCGCTGCAACCGGTCCATGAAGTTCGGCCTGCTCCTTGACCGTGCCCGCGCCATGGGCATCGCCTTTGACAAATTCGCCACGGGCCATTACGCCCGGGTGGAGCAGGATCCGGCCTCCGGGCGCTGGTTGCTGCGGCGTGCCATCGACACAGCCAAGGATCAGACCTATTTCCTGTCGCGCCTCTCGCAGGCGCAGCTCAGCCAGGTGATCTTCCCCCTCGGCGCCATGACCAAGCCCCAGGTCAAGGCCATTGCCCGCGAAATCGGCTGGGATGACGTGGTCGACAAGCCGGAGAGCCAGAACTTTATTGAGAGCAAGGATTACGGGGTTCTTTTCAGTGACCGTGAGCAAACCCCGGGCCCCATTGTGGACACCCAAGGCAAGGTGCTGGGCCAGCATCGCGGCATTGTAAACTACACAGTGGGACAGCGGAAAGGCCTGGGGCTCGGCGGCACCGCCGATCCGCTCTATGTCGTCCGGATAGACGCCTGCTCCAACACGGTCGTGGTGGGTTCCCATTCGGATCTGTTCAGCACACGCCTGACCGCCACCGACATGAACTGGATCAGCCTTGCTGCGACACCCGACCAACCACTCCACATCCAGGCCAAGATCAGGCAGCAGCACAAGGAAGCCCCCGCCACGATTCAGCGTATCGGGCAGGGATCCGCCTCCGCCTTGCCCGAACTCGAAACCGTCTTCGACGAGCCGCAGATGTCGATCACCCCGGGGCAGGTCGTCGTCTACTACGACAACGATCTCGTGCTGGGAAGCGGCCTCATCGCGAGCTAGGGGACTACCCTTCCCAGATCTCGCTCACCGTGTCGGGCGGGGCGACAATGACCCTGACATGGGGATGCCCGGCCTTCTCCAGGGCATCGGCTACCGTCTTGCGGGCCAGTTCAGGGAGATTGCATTCCCCGCTCAGGTGGGCCAGGAAAACGGTCTTGAGATGGGGTCCGGCGATCTCGACCAGCAACTCGGCCGCATGCTGGTTGGATAGATGGCCCTGTCTTCCGATAATCCGCTGCTTGAGGTGCCAGGGCCGGTCAGCATCCTTCAACATCTGTTCATCATGGTTGGATTCGATCACCAGGACATTGCAGGGACGGAGGCGCTCCCGGATCAGTCCCGTCACCATCCCCATGTCGGTCACCACCCCCACCTGCGTCACCCCATGGCTGATCACAAACCCAACCGGGTCATAGGCATCATGGGGCACGGTAAAGGGACTGATCGTCAGGTCCCCGATCTGGAATGTCGCCCCGGCGGAAAAGACATTCCACGGAAGCTTCTTGACGTCCGCCTTCGCCTCGATGCCCTCTATCGT
>JBAXRC010000451.1:0-2340 GCA_037131415.1 bacterium
CCGCGTCTTCCCTCGCCAGTTCGTGTACTGCCGCCCGTTTTCCGTCAGCATCTCCCTGGGCACCCCGTACTCACCCGTCGCCCGCTGATACACCTCCAGGACATTCTCCGCCGTCTGCGAACGGTAGACTCCCAGCCCCACGATGTAACGGGAATGATCGTCGATGAACCCGATCAGGTACGCCATCTGCCCGCTCAAGTGGAACGGGAAGATGTCGCTCTGCCACATCTGGTTCGGTGTGCTGCGCTCGGAAAAGCGCGGTTTCGGGCGCGGCTGGGGTCAGACTGTAAATTACAATTAATTTGAAACATGTGCCTGCTTCCTGACCAGGGCGGCAAGTCGGGCCAATGTCTCAGGCGGCACAAGCTCCTTCGCTCGTTTTCGCGCCGCGCTTATAGCCTGTGAGCAGACCCCTCCATAGCACTCCCCGATCTCCCGTTGCGTCTTCCCGCTCAATCGGCAGGCCAACTCAATCGCCGCCAGCTTGGCCGTCCCCGTCTTATTCCTGCGCCCATGCGCTTTCAACGCCTCGATCCCCGTCCCATACTCTCTCGCCACAAGCTCATCAATACGACCCAGCGCAATCCCCTCATCCGGATACGCCACATCCCGATCCCGAGCGGCTCCACTCTTACGCTCCCTTAACTCCTCTTCCAACCCCGAAACATACTCCTCATCCCCGATCCCATGACTGCTTTGATCGAGCAATCGGCGCAACTCGCTGTCGTCTTCCATCAAACAGCCCTGTACATACGCTCGGTACCGCTGGCGCGCCTTCTGCGGGTCCGATTCAAGCGTCTTCAACACGTCATAGCACACAAACTCCACGCCTCGCCGCTTATCCCGATAGCCTCCGTAACTGCTCCATCGGTAAGCCTCCAAATACCGCTTCAGCTCTGCCTTTCCCTGGTTTCGCAACGCCTTCACTTTCACGGGATTTAAATGAATGTATCGTGTCATCGTCATCAGGTACTCATCGCCCTGCACCAGCTTGGCCTTGTATCGCCCCTCCAATTGATGCCCGGGCTTCCGGTGCTTGTATCGGGAATAAAGCGCATAACTGGTGTTCAGTCTCTGCATAAAGCGCGACAGATTCGGATGCGCCGTCCTCACGAGAAGGTGGTAGTGGTTGCTCATCAACACATAGGCGTACAGCACCACCCCGTAAGTCTCCAAGCAGTCCTGCAACTGGTTCAAAAACCGGTCCCGGTCACTATCGTCAAAGAATATCCGCCCACGCCCATTCCCCCGACTGGTAACATGGTACAGTGCTCCTGAATATTGCTTCCGTGGCGGCCTTGGCATTCGCGCACCTTCTCAACTCACACCCGCCTTGTCAATCTATTTGTATTTTACAGTCTGACCCCGACTGACCCACGACCCCGACTGACCCACAGTCTGACCCCGACTGACCCACGGCGCGTGTCAGCCCAGGAGCGTACTGCGAGCGATCAAGGAATGTGTTTGGGGGCATTGGTCCGGCTGACGGAATCACCGATAGCCTGTAGGTATTTGTTTTTTGATGCGCCGCGCAAAACATCTACCTCAGACCGGACAGCGTCTTTCACCTTTTGGTCACAACCGGCGTCGAGATATTCCAATACACATGACTGATCAAAAGCGTCCGTTGATGAGAGCAACGATTTGACCTTGCCTGCCTTCTTGTCCGTGTCACTCGTCCGGTCGAGGTCCAGAAGTGTATCAACCGCTTTTTCGACTTTTTGAAGCGGAACAACATGAACGTCGGAATAAGGCCACTTCCCAACTGTCTTGGGCCACTTCCCTTGGTCCCCATATCCCAAAAGCAAGCGCCGGCCATTCTCCTCTTTTTGCAGGAAAAGGATCGCCGTTTCATCATTGCTGAACTGAGCTTTTTCTTCGTCTCGGGCCGCGAAACTTTCAACAATGATGTTCGTTCCGGGGCTGCCCTTCAGGGAACGAAGAACACTCGCATGAACAACACCTTCGCTAACCGCAACCTTTGCGACCACAATGACGTCCGCCTTCCTTGTGAGTTCCGCCACCGTGTAAGTTCTATACTTCACAGCGTGAGCTTGCGGCACGAGCGCCAATAGCGCAACGAACAAGAAAATGGTTCTCATAGAATGTCTCCTCGTGATAATCAGCCATGTTAGTCATCATACTTGTTTAACGTCTTGTGTTGCTTCCCAGGGTCACCCCAGTCAACAGAAGCACGAGCATTTTCGTTGTCGGGCTCCTGGTTATAAGCTTGATCTTCGATCGGTCCACCCCCGGCCCAGGGCGTTGGCGGCAATGAACCGAATGTGTGGTGCAACCCTAATTATGAGCGTTAAATCACGGGAAAATGGGTAACACTTT
>JBAXRC010000452.1:0-2339 GCA_037131415.1 bacterium
GTGCATAACGCGGTGCAGGATCGGCGCCAGGACAAGACCCATGATGGAGATGAACATCAGGCCGCAGAAAATCGCATAGAAGCCGGCAAAAAGTTTCGCGGTATTGGTGTGCATCGGATCCACCGGTCCCATCCCGCCCAGGATCATGGCGGCGTTCTGGAAGGCATCAATCCAGGCCAGGCCGGCGATCCGGTGGTAGCCTATCATGCCAATCGCAAGGGCCGTCACCACCAGGCATAAGGCAATCCCGAAACATGCGGCCATGCGCCAGATGAAGGCGGGCAGACTGGCCAGCGGTTGACGGTGATGTTCAAACATGGCGGAAGTCTACCATGCCTTCTGGAATCATCAAGGCGTACCGAAGCCGGTAACCGCCCTGAATCCCTGCCCCCAGCCGAGGATATGAAGAAAGTCGAGCGGCGACGCGTTCATCAGCTCTCCACTTCCAGCGTCATGATCTTATTGGAACCGGCGTCAAGCTTCACCACGCCCGACTTCGTCACCACGAGTTTTTCGCGGCGGGTTTCGTTCATATCGGTCAGGTAAGCCGCCTTCACCGGAACGGCAAACTTGACCTCGCCCTTGATGGCCTTCCCCGTGGGATTGAAAACGCGCAGCACACAGCTCTCCCGGTCCTCCGCCTTCTTGAAGGCCGATACAATCAGGTTGTCCGGTTGAACGGAGTAGAAGCTGTGCCGCCGGGGCAGTTTGCCCAGCTTGTGCGGCGTCACCTGGTACGCGGCGGGCGGCTGATTGAGTTTCTCGGCTTCGGCATATACCCCGCCCTTCGCCCAGTCCCCGTCATGCGGATAGATCGAATACTCGAATTCCATATCCCGCTGGAGCTGGCTGCCGGTCTGGTCGGCAAACATGCCGACGGCCTCCCACCAGGTGACGATCATGTTGCCCATGGCCCGGAACAACGTCAGGTACAGGGTCGCCTTCTCGTCATCCCGCAGCTCATACTCGGTCAGGCAGTTGTTGAGCAGGGCCAACCCGTTCTTGCCGTCGCTGACATCCACAAACGTCTGCATCGGCAGGGTCTGCATCTCCGGCCAGAACTTGCCGTCCGGTCCGCGTTGCGGCTCCCGGGGCCGCGCATCCACGGTGAAATGCCCGGCCGCCTGCGCCACTTTCGCCTGGATCCCGGTCGGGAACGCAACCCGCAACCGGTGATGGCAGGCGTTGTTGCGCAACGTGGTCTTGATATCCACCTTCCGCGCCCCCTTCTTCAACGTCACCCGGGACACGATCTTGAACCGGACCGTCTCCTCGCTACGCCGGCTCGCCCCGCGGACACCATGCATCGGCTCGGAACCCGAGGCCGGCAGTTCCATCGTGTACTCAATGGCAATCGTCGCCGACAACGGCCCGTTATCCTCCAGGCAAGTCTGCACCTGGCCGGCCTGTGTCGTGTAGATCTTGTTGTTGTAAGGCGGATAGTACGCCCAGTAGTTGCCGACATCCCCCGCATCCTCGAAGTAGTGCAGCCCGTCATAGGCCCGTCCGGTCGCCTTCTCGACCAGCTTGAGCGTGCCATTGGCGTTGACCTCGACGCGAAGATGTTCATTCTCCAGGACGTTCTCAGTCGTGGCGATTGAGTCGCCGCCGGACTTGCGCATTTCGAGCCAATAGAAGCGCTCGCGCTTGAACGAACTTTGCGGCACGATTTTGACGATCGTATACCCCCCGGCGGGAACCTCGCCGGCATCCAGGTAGCAGACATGGCGGTCGCCATGCAGCGGCCACGGCCGCGCCTGGAGATCGTGAACGGGATAGGCCTTCTCGTCACGCGACACGTCCTGGATCGCCAACGGCTTGCCCTCGCTGTCCTCCGCCGTGAAGTTCCAGACCCCGGCCGTCTGCGGCAGGACGACATTAACCTTGATGACCTCGCGCACCGGCCGCGGCAGGGGATTGAAGACCGCCAGCAGGATGTCCTTGCTGTCATAGCCGGAGAGATCAATCATCTTCAGCGTCTCGCCGACCGCCTTGTCATACACCACCTGCCCCATCTCGATGGCCTGCTTCAGGCGATGCTCGACATCGTCCGCCGTCTTGTCCTGCGTCACGCCGTTGATCGAGTCATGCGGATGCGATTCCAGCATGTATTTCCAGGCCGTATCCAGAAACCCCTTCTGATACTTGACGCCCTGCAGGAACAGCGCGGCCGAGAGCGGCTCGGCCTTGTGGAGGATGAGGTTCTGGGCCTTCTTGTTGAGCTGCTTCAGATAGGCGCGGGACGCCAGCGCGTTGCCGGAGCAGTCGCACGACGGACCGTCACGGAGCTCGCCCTGGATGACCCGCAGCACCTTCTTGTCCACCAGCTCATGCAACTT
>JBAXRC010000453.1:0-2335 GCA_037131415.1 bacterium
GAGAAAAAAGGACGCCTGAACGAGACGGGGGTGAAGTTCTTCGACAACCGCCACCTGATCACCATCATCCAGCGCATTGTCGAGCCGCTGGGCCGGCATGTGGATGAGGCGAGTCCCATGGTGGATGCCCGCCTGCCCGACGGGTCGCGCGTGAATGCCATCATCCCGCCGCTGGCGCTGGACGGCGCCTCGGTGACCATCCGGAAATTCTCCAAGCGCAAGCTGACCACGGATGACCTGATTGCGTTCGGGAGTATGACGGCGGACATCGCCCTCTTCCTGGAGGAGGCGGTCCGGGCGCGCCAGAATATGCTGGTGTCGGGTGGTACGGGTTCCGGAAAGACCACTCTGCTTAACGTGCTGTCGCAGTTTATTCCCCGCCATGAGCGGCTGGTGACGATTGAGGACTCGGCGGAGTTGAAGCTCAGTCACCGGAACATCGTCCGGCTGGAGGCGCGGCCGGCGAACATCGAGGGCCGCGGCCGGGTGGCGATCCGCGATCTGGTGATCAATGCGCTGCGTATGAGGCCTGACCGGATCGTCGTTGGCGAATGTCGCGGACCCGAGGCTCTGGATATGTTGCAGGCCATGAACACCGGTCACGACGGCTCGCTGACGACCGTTCATGCCAACACTCCCCGCGATGCGCTGGCCCGCTTGGAAAACATGGTGATGATGGCCGGGTTCGACCTGCCGTCATCGGCCATCCGGGAGCAGATCGGCTCGGCTGTGAACCTGATCGTTCAGCAGAATCGGCTAGTGGACGGCAGCCGCAAGATTGTGGCGATTTCCGAGGTGACTGGACGGGAGGGGACGACCATCCTGCTTCAGGATATTTTCCTGTTTGAGCAGAAGGGGTTCTCGCCGGACGGCAAGGTGATCGGTCAAATGGTGGCAACGGGAAACATTCCGAGGTTTGTCGAGGAACTCAAGCTCAAGGGTGATCTCAGGTTGAAAATGAATGTGTTCGTGCCGAAAGCGTGAGGTAATTGCCGATTGAAGAGTGAAGATTGCCGAGTGAAAAGTTTTGATTGCAGATTGCTGATTGAAGAATGCCGATGGCTTGAATTCAATCTTCCATCAGAAATCTAAAATCATAAATTAGAAATCTGAACTTGGCGGGGAGGCGTTATGGTTGACATCCTGGCTTTAATACTGGTGTTTGTGGCGGTTACCTGGATTGTCTGGGTGGTCACTCCGGTTCTTGCCCAGATCGGGTTGGAGCGGACGGCGGGGCGGTACGTTAAGACTGACGGGAAGCAGCAGGGGCCGATCTACCGGTTCACCACGCCCGAGCGGCTGGCGCAGGCCTGCTGGTCGGCGGCGTTTCTGGGCGCCGGGGTGATGGCCTCCATCCTGATCATCTTCAATGTACTCAATCCCTATATCCTGATCCCGGTCAGTCTGTTGGCGGGCCTTTTCTGTTACAACATCCCCAAGTGGTGGCTGAAGCGGCGCATTGCCAAGCGGAACCGGTTGTTTGAGATGAAGCTGACGGACCTGACGCTTGGTTTGGCGAACGGTCTCCGGGCGGGCGCGGCTCTACCCCAGAGCCTGGAGCTGGTTTCACGCGATCTGGGCGGCCCCATGACGGAGGAGCTGACCCTCGTGCTGCATGAATACCGGCTTGGAATGGATCTCCCCTAGAGCCTGAACCGGCTCTGCGAGCGCATGCCCTGTGAGGATCTGAGTTTACTGGTGACGGCCATCAAGCTGACCATGCAGTCGGGCGGAAGTCTGGCCGAGGTGCTGGATCGCATCACGGACACGATCCGGCAGCGGACGGAGTTCCAGGAGCGGCTCCGCACCATGACGGCACAGGGGCGCTTCGAGGCCATTGCCATGGCCGCCGCCCCGGCGGTGGCCTTTGCCATTTTGTTTTTCCTGGACCGTGAGCTGATGATGCCCCTGGTTCAGACGAAGATCGGCTGGTGCGCGATTGCGGCTGTTGTTTCCCTCGAAACCGTTGGGTTTCTGATCATCAACAAGATTGTTACGATTGACGTTTAGTGAAGAGGGAGTGTTTAGTATCCAGTTTTCGGTATTCAGATCTGAACACTGAACACCGAACACTTTGAAAGTGGGGTATATATGGATGTGATAGTCATACAAATGCTCGTGTTCCTCGCGATCCTGTTTCTGGTGACGGGGCTGAACGCGGTGATCCGCGGGGAGGATAAGACGCTGCCTGGGGCGAAGCCTCTGATGTATCGCGTCTTTCATTCCGAGGCGGGGACGGTGGGAAAGATGGCGGGCCCGTGGATGGATCATACATTTCCCGGCCAGGCGCTCCAGCTCCGGATGGACATTGTTTCCGGGGCGCTTCCACTGGAAG
>JBAXRC010000454.1:0-2333 GCA_037131415.1 bacterium
CTCACCTGCCGTCCGGAAGAAGGCAAACCGCAGATGAACGCGGAGAACGCGGATAAAAAAAATCTTATCCGGTGCAGCAGCGTGATCGCAGTCGTGAGCATCCAGGCTCTTCTCTTTCTCTTATCAGCGTCTTCAGCGTTCATCTGCGGTTTGCCTTCTTCCGGACGGCAGGTGAGTTCTGCAGATTTGTAAATATTAGAAAGCGAGCGAAGCGGGTGGGGAATCCTGATTCCCGCTACTGTTTAGTGGCCGGAGGAATACTTGGGTCCGGTATTGCCGGATGCAGGGCAATGTGTTCTACTTTTCTTCAGTTTTATAAAAGGGAAACAGCATGAGCATGGCCATTGATTCGTTGGGGACGCCGAAATTCCTGTCGCCGTTGAGCCGTACGGTTGACGGGCAGGATCAGGTTCCATTCCAGATTGTCCGACGCCAGGAATCAGGGGCGCAGGAAGGCCTGCTTTTTGAAATTGCCGGACCCCGCAAGGAGCTGTATTTCGACGGAGCCCAAGTAAAGGCCGGGGTTGTGACCTGCGGGGGACTGTGTCCCGGCCTGAACAACGTGATCCGGTCCCTCTACTATGAATTAAGCCACGCCTACGGTGTTCCGGAAATCTATGGATTCACCTATGGGTACAAGGGGCTTGATCCGGCGCGCGGTGGCGAACCCATCCGGCTGACGGCCGAGTTTGTTGATCCCATCCATAAGCGCGGCGGCACGGTGATCGGCACCTCGCGCGGTCCGGTGGATCCGGGCGTGGCGCTCGATAATCTCATGAGGCGCGGCATTAACATGCTGTTCTGTGTCGGAGGCGATGGAACCCAGCGGGGCGCCAACGGGCTCCATCTGGAGGCGCAGCGGCGGAATTATCCCCTGGCCGTGGTGGGGATTCCCAAGACCATCGATAACGATGTCGGCTTTGTGGCCAGTACATTCGGGTTTTCCACGGCAGTGGAGGCGGCCCGCGACATCCTGGACAATGCCCACATGGAGGCCCGTAGCGTTCAGAACGGAATCAGCCTGGTCAAGGTGATGGGGAGGAACGCCGGATTTATCGCGGCCGGGGCGACGATTGCCAGCCAGGATGTCAATTTCACCCTGATTCCCGAGTTGCCGTTTTCCCTGGAGGGGGAGGGCGGCTTCCTGGAGGCGCTGAAGCGGCGGATTCAGAAGCGGGCGCATGCCGTGATTGTGGTGGCGGAAGGGGCCGGCCAGGATTTGCTGGCGGCAGGTCCGGAAGAGCGGGATGCCTCCGGGAATGTGAAGCTGAAGGACATCGGTCCTTTTCTGCGCGACCGGATTGAGGCTTTCTTCAGAGCGGCGGGAATTCCCATCGCTATGCGCTACTTCGATCCCAGCTACGTCATCCGGAGCCGTCCCGCCAACTGCGAAGACTCCATCCTCTGTGATTTCTATGCCCGGAATGCCGTCCATGCCGCCATGGCGGGCAAGACCGGCCTCGTGATCGGGAATCTCCACGACAAGTTTATCCATGTGCCCGTCGAGGCGCTGGTGGCCGAGCGAAAATGCCTGGATCCGGGAGATGCTTCGTGGCATGCCGTCCTCGCCGCAACCGGGCAGCCTGCAAGGTTTGTTCATGATGCTTAATCCGCGTTACATCCTGTGTGGTCTCGCGTTGAGTATGGCCACTGTGTTTTCATGGGGGGCTGGCATTCCTGCTCCTGAGGCGGCCAGTCTGATGGATGAGTATGCCGTGGCGCGATGGCAGGTGGAGGAGGGGCTTCCCTCGGATGCGGTCCTTGCCCTTGCCTTTACCACGGACGGGTTTCTCTGGTGTCTTACGGAAAGGCAGCTTTCCCGGTTTGATGGTGTCCGGTTCGAGAGCCGGGACTGGCCGACTCGGCTGGACCCCGGCGGCTGGGCGGGGTTGGAGGAAACCGCAGGCTCTGCCCTGTGGGTCTATGGCGGGAGTGGCGCCTGTAACTTAAGCTCGCGTTTTGCGGGGAGGTCGGTTTGGGCGGGCACGACGATTCCACTAAGGACATCCGTCCAGAAGGTGGTTCGGGGAACCGACAATATCTTGTGGGCGGTTGTCTCAAACGGATTGTACCGGGTGAACGGGCGCCAAACGCAGTTTCACCAGTTGCCGGGGCCTTCCGGAGCGAAGGTGAATGCCGCGGAAGCGGGCGCGGATGGAGTCCTCTGGCTGGCCTCGGGCCAATCCATCCTGAGGTTTTCCAAGGGGAACTTTGAGGTGGAGCAGGTTCCTCCGTCCGGCGAGATCCAGCACCTTTCCGATGGGCGGGATGGAGTTGTCTGGGCGGCCACTGCAACGGGTTTGTTGTGCCGGGTGGAGGGGCGCTGGCAGGCG
>JBAXRC010000455.1:0-2326 GCA_037131415.1 bacterium
TGGTTGGGGGTTATCTTATTGTAGGATTGTCCTTTGTTCGATCCCAAAATCGTTCTTTTTCCTCGGCGTCGATCTGATCATGAATTCTTTCAGACATTGACCGAGTAACGATGGTCCAGAGACTGCTGAGGCCGTCAAGGAGCACAAACAAGAGCAACCCGACCGCGCATGCCATTTTCAAGCCGCCATATACCCATGCCACAATCGCGCCACCGATGATGACCACGATCGCAACAATGGCTAGCCGATAGTCAAGTTGCCGAAGAGCTTTCCCGATCATCTAATCATTCCTTTATCATCATTCCCCAACGCTCACCTTTTCCGGCGGCGAAGCCGTACGGAACAAGGTGTGGTTGGGTCAGGTTTCCAATTTCCGGATGATATGCCGGGCAAGATGATCCTTGATTTCCCGGTGTCGAGGTATGGGCTGGCAGGCACCCGTTCTGGGATTCTGATACCAATCATGCCTCCCGCCATGGCGAATGAAAACGCAACCGCCTTGTTCAAGTTGGCGGATGAGATCAATCCGTTTCATGCGAACTGAAGTTCCGCAACATGCCGGACATGAGGAATTGATCCACTGGCAAGTTCGTCATAAATATCCTTCAGATTCTCCTGAAGTTCTTCCAGCGTTTCCCCTTGAGTCATATAGTCAGGGTACTCTTCCAAGTGCCCCATCCACATATCCTCTTCTTGCCAATACACATATCGCATCGTTTTCATATAAGTAAATTATGCTATTTATTCGCATATTTCAATAATTCTTATAGACCCAACGGTCCGGCTCACTGGCGACGAGCCCGACAGGGCGAGGCGTACAGTGCGGCCGGTGGTTCGCAATTTATCTGGTTTTCCAGTAATCAGGGTCTCGATGCTGATGCATGACAGCCATGATGACAATTCGTCTTGGTTGATCCCTGAACAAGACGCCAAAGGGAAAGGTTTTTGTGAGGCATCGGCGAACATCAAGATCAACTGTCGGGTACAGGCGTGGATTCAGCATGATGCGATTGATGGCATCTTGTACGGATGCCAAAAACCGTCTCCCGAGATCAGGCTGTTGTTCCTCGTAATAGGCTGCCGCCGCGAGCATTTCGGATTCGACGTCAGGATGGAACTTGACGGCCTTCATGCAAGCGCGGCGTGTGCCCGGGCAAAAACAGCATCCGCATCATGAAGTTCGACTGTGCCGCGATCCATTTCGGCGCACCGCCGCCGAACTTCCTTTTTCCACTTGGCCGACAATGCGGGGGCATCGGGGGCATCAAGGCTCTCGATCAGTTTCTCGGCAACAAACGCCCGCAGCACAGGGGGAAGTCCCATCGCTTCCGTCATGACTCTTTCCGCTGTAATACTCATGCCCGCATTATACCCTTTAGGATTTCGTCATCAATCAGTCTTTTTTGTCTTCGGCGAACGGGGCCCTTGACCCGGCGGCGAGCGTGCGAGCCGTCGCGGTCAAAGGGCAGGTTGGGATTCTCTCCATTTCAGACTTAGTGCAATACCAATAACAGCGTTGATTCCACAAATCACCACACTGATAGCAACAAGATCCATTGTCTGAGACACGCCGATGCTTATCATTGACACCATATTTTCTTCTGAGGGCGCCATCGTGCCGTACGTCCATAGATAATGCTTGGCAGCCCATGCGAGAGACGCGAAGCATCCTGCGCCCGAAATAGCCGACACCAATTTGTTTATTGAAGCAATGAGCACAACGGATTTCCCTCTGCGCAAACGGCAGACAGCAACTATTAAGCTCGCAACACTTGTCAGTAAGGCGAGCCCCCATGACGCCCACAGGGCAATTGTGGAGAGATCAAACGGAACTCCGATGCAACCATACGTTGTACTGCTATCTATCATCTCATATCCCAACGTCTGGCATCAGGGGCGGCGCGCTAGCGACGTACCCTGCTGGCCCTTGTTGGAATTCCTTGTCATTTCGAATATTTCACCTAACGTTATGTGCTCCAGATCCTTTGATTCAGTCAAGTCCACTCCATATTCTTCCTCAATCGTGAGAGCAAACGTCTCAAGCTCCAGTGCGTCACAAAAACTGCTGGGAGGATACATCAGACAGTAGACATCCATAAGCTTGTCACTAGGATTGAACTTGAGACGGTTTTTGTTCCTGAGCATAAAAGCGTCGACGAATGTGTTTAAGAAGTTCCGAATGTCGTCCTTTGTCGCATTGGGAAAGCTACGACGCCAATCCCGCCCCATGCATGGGCGACGCCAGTATCGAATAAGACGCCTATGGCGAGTGAAATCATCAACTACGGCAATCAATATGCCGATTAAGATGATGATAATCATTGGT
>JBAXRC010000456.1:0-2325 GCA_037131415.1 bacterium
CTGGAATGGCTTTGTCCTTCCCATCCCGACAACCGCCGCCTGCTGGCCATGACCGCCTCCCGGCTGGCGCAGGAAGGCGTCTTCGCCGGGATCCAGCTGGATTACATC
Organism: bacterium; assembly: GCA_037131415.1. Lineage (GTDB taxonomy): Bacteria > Verrucomicrobiota > Kiritimatiellia > CAIKKV01 > CAITUY01 > JAABPW01. The sequence continues at coordinate 109 of JBAXRC010000456.1, forward strand.
CGCTATCCCGGCCGCCATGCCTGCTTCTGCCCCGGCTGCCGGGAACAATTCGAGAAAAAACTAGGGCGGACCGTATCCCCGTGGCCCGATGCTGCGCGAAACGGATCTGTTGCGGGTGCCTACCGGCAATGGCGGGCGGAACAAATCACTACTTGCGTCAAAGCCATCCGGTCCGCCGTGAAAACGATCGACCCATCCATCAAGGTCTCCGCCGCCGTCTATGGCGATACCCCCGCCTGTTTCGACACCGTGGGTCAGGACTGGCCCGGTTGGCTTGACCGGGACCTGCTTGATTTCGCCTGCCCCATGAACTACACGTCCGACCTGACCGCGTTTTCCGGCCTGATTAAAAAGCAGGCCGCCCTCCCCTCCGCCCACCGGATCATCCCCGGAATAGGCGTCGCCACCCTCCGGTCATACCTCACCGCCGACCAGACCCTCGCCCAGATCATCGAGGCTCATCAGGCCGGCTTCCCGGGCTATGTGCTCTTTGAATACTCCCCAACCTTGGAACGCGATGTGCTATCCTTCTTGAATGTAGTCCCATAGGATGAGTTTCATGGTCACAACTAACCTTATTCACTACCATCTCATGGGCAACGTAATAATTAGGCGCCTTATGCCTTATTCTTATGGAGGGCGAAGCTTGCTGAGCCGCAGTCAAAAGGTGTGCATGATTATCGAACTCTTTGTCTTTCGGGCTGAATGGTTCCTTTTTAATGCTCGCGAGTTGAAGACGGCTCAGCAAGCTTCGCCCTCCAGAAGAGAGGAATATTGAGGAGTAATATGTTCAAGAGCTTCCTTGGTTTGTTGATTGTGTTCGCACTTCTCGCGCCGGAAACCCGGGCGGCCGAAAAGAAAGGCGGACTGGTCCTGCAGTTCGATGATGGCTGGAGCATCTGGGCCACCTTCATCGCGCCGGAACTCCAGAAGGTCGGCGGCAAGGCCACCGGCTTCGTCAACAACCAGAACATCGCCAATGGACGAATCACGGCGGAAAATCTTCTAACGCTCCAGAACACCTACCACTGGGAAATCGGCACCCACACCTGGCATCACCTGAACGCCCCCTCAGCCATCCGGAAAACAGGCCTGGCCCCGTGGCGCACCGGGGAGCTAAACAAGTCCATCACCGAACTCCGCGCCCTGGGCCTGAACGTCCACGCCCTCGTCTTCCCTTTCAATGCCTACACCCCCGAACTGGCCCAGGCCGTCCAGCCTCTCGTGGAAAGTTACCGCCGGACGGAAACCCTCGCCATCGCCGATGCCGTTTCCCCCGACAAGTCGGTCCCCGCAACCGCCATCGACATGGCCCACTATGTGCCGCCGGCGTTGCTCAGGAAATGGATCGACCTCGCCGCCAGCAAGGACTCCCTGCTCTTCCTTTATGGACACCGAATCCTGCCCGACAGCAGCTTCGCCACCGGCCGGGTCGTATCCGTCACCGCCACCACGCTCACCGCCGAGCTTCCTGTAATCCTTCCGGAAGGCTCCAGCCTGGTTCTGGTTCCCGACATTTCCCGCCGTCCGCCACCCCCGACCTACTTTCAAGTCACATCCGCAACCAACACCACCATCACCGTGGATCACCCCGACCTGGCCAAGCTGACCAGCCCGGGCGCCATCTTCATGATCGGCGAAGCCTACAGCACCCGCCTGTCCGACTTCCGCACCCTGCTGGAATACGCCGCCGAACGAATGCCGTTCTACACGCTGCATGAGGTAGCAGGGAGGAGTCAGAAGACAGGAGTCAGTAGTCAGTAGTCAAAATTTAGGAGTTTGTTTTTCCTGCTGAATACTGACTACTGTCTACTGACTCCTTTCTCCTTGCCCCGCCCCCCCTGCTCCGATAAGAATTACGCCATGAGCTGTTCCAAGCACTTTACGCAGGATGACCTCCGGAATCTTAAACCCCGTTTTACCACCTTTGTGGGGGTCGATTCCGACGGTTGCATTTTCCCCACCATGGAAATCAAGCAGAAGCAATGCTTCCACTCCCTGATCATTTCCACATGGAGCCTGGACCCCATCGGGAAAGCCGTCCGCCAGGCCGCGGAGTTCGTCAATCTCCACTCGATCTACCGCGGCCAGAACCGGTTCATCAGCCTGCTCCGGACCTTTGATCTGCTGGCCTCCCATCCAGAGGTGAAACGCACCGGCTTCCCCCCTGCTCCGATAAGAATTACGCCATGAGCTGTTCCAAGCACTTTACGCAGG
>JBAXRC010000457.1:0-2320 GCA_037131415.1 bacterium
GTGTTGTCCGGTATCCCTGCCGGGAACAATTCCGCCCGGATCGCGTAAATCGCCCCATTCGCCCCGAGACAGGAATCCACCCGGCTTTCTCCCGCCTTGATCAAGGTCTCAAGATTCCAGTACGTAGGCTTATCGGCCGCGCCTTCGGCGCCGTTATCCGTTATTGGTTCGTTGTTATTTGTATTCCCGATAACCGGTAACGAACAACCATTAACCGAACCGGAGGCGCAACCCAGCAGAAGCCGGCCGCAGACCCCGCCGATTTTCGGATCGGCAAACGGGGCAGCCAGCCGCCGCAGGGCGTCAGGCTTGAACATGGTGTTGGCATCGGTGAAAACAAGAAGACCGGGTATATGCGAAGGTTGAACATAAGCGGGACGGCTTGCGGGGAAGGTATTAGTTATTGGTTCCTGGTTATTGGTTGCCTTTACCAATAACGAATAACCATTAACGGATAACGGCGTCGCAGGCACCTGTTCGACGGTCAAGGCTCTAATTATCGCCTTAAGCATAGCCGTCTTCCCTGCGCATTGTTCCCGGCTGGTGACATGAATGCGGGGATCGGTTTCAGCCCAGGCCCGGGCGATGGATTCGGTGCGGTCATTGCATCCGTCCACCCCCACGTGGATCCGGAGGCGGTCGTGGGGATAATCGAGGGCCAGCAGGTTGGAAATGCGGGCGCCAATCACTTTCTCCCGGTTATGCGCCGAGAGCACGACGACCACGGGAGGCAGGTTTTCGTCACGACAGGGCGTCACAGGGAACGCCCCCTTGAGCCGCCCGATGACCATCATGATTCCGGAATACAGAATCCAGGCGTAACCCAGAATTCCCAGAGCAAGGATAAATGCAACATCCATTGAGAACACTACTTACCACGAGGAGCAGGGGAGGAAAAGGGTTATTGGTCATGCGCCCTGCCATAGAGGGGGCATTATCCAGACGTCACCAATAAATCAAGCACACTTATGGCGTTGTCTCGCCAAGTATGATGGGCAAGCACATCATGCCGAGCCTGCCTGCCAACTTTATCTCGGAAAGCGGGATTATCCACGCCCCGGATCAAGACCTCAGTCAAGCTCCCCTTGTCCTCGCCCGCAAAAAGAAGCCCGTTTTCGCCATGTCGCACCACCATCTTCACTGGCTCTGTTGCGGGGGCCACAACCAGACGTCCCTGCCCCATATACTCAAAGAGTTTAATGGGGGACCGATACTCGTTGGAGTTCGGCACGACACAGACATCCATGGCGGCGATTGCCGATGGAATCTCCTGATGAGGCAAGGCCCCGGGAAAAATAACCCGGTCGGCCACCCCCAGCCTCGAAATCTGATTCTTCAATTCAGCCCGCAACGGCCCTTCACCGACAAGGACCAGTCGAAGGGCGGGCCGTGTCGCCGCTAGAGAGGCAAACACCTCCACTAGTAAGTCCAACCGGTGCCATGCCACAAACCAGCCAACAAACCCGACCACAATCTCACCCTCAGTCCCCAGTCGTTTTTTCATCCCGCCCGCGTCAGCCTGCCTCGAATACTCCTCGGCATCAACCGCGTTCGGAAGCACGAGAATCTTTTCAGACGGAATGCCGAGCGCCTGAATCCTTCTCTTGAGATAGGGAGAAACAACGACAATGGCAGCGGCATGACGAAAGACATACAGGTCCAAGCGGCGCGCCACAAACGATAGCCAGGGTTGCTTGCGCACCCGTGCATCGCCCACCAATTCGTTCACCTCAACGACCAGCGGCACCCCACGACGCCTCGCCAACCATGCCGTCGAGGCAAGAAAAAAAGCATGTCGTTCATAAATCAAATTAAACGGTCGATGATCCATTATTTCCCGATTCCGCATGTAAGCGTGCAGGTTGTAGCCTATTTCCAATAACTCAAACACTATTCCGGGGCAGAAACGGGACAGGGATGTCAGGATATTCGCTCTCCCCGTATCATGATATGGACTCGCTCCTGCGGTTTTCCGGGGATCAACCCCGGTGGGGCTCGAAAAGACAACCTGATGCCCCAACCTTTCGAAAGCGGAGGCCATCCCGGAAATATGTACAGCTTCCGGCCCCGTCCCGCGTGTACGAAAATGATAGAGTATATTCATTCTTTACCGCCTCCGGCGGTAATAATAATTCTTACCTTCGCGATCTTCGCGTGCTTCTGTTCAAATTTCTTCATGTCCAAATCATGACCAAGATGAGATTGATTCAAATCGCAAGGCACTAATTCGGAAACTACAATTCTGCCTTCAATCCCTCATCATCTCCACGCCGCATTGTAGCGGCCACGCAACGCATCCCACAAAGCCAAGGCAGTGGTG
>JBAXRC010000458.1:0-2312 GCA_037131415.1 bacterium
GGTTGACGGTGTGCCCCAGGAGGCCCGGGTTCATGCCCTTCTGGAGGATCGGGACGGGGATATCTGGGTCGCCTTCCAGGGGGCTGGCCTTGTGCGGATTCCCGGAAAGGGAACGGCCTCGGTTTATCAGAAGGCGCAGGGGCTCCCCTCCAGCACCGTGATGGCGCTCTGTCAGGATGCTGACGGCGTGGTGTGGGCTGGCACCACGGCCGGGCTTGGACGGTGGGATGGATACAAGTGGGATGCCATTACCGACCGGCAGGGGCTTCCTGAAGGGCCCATGATGCAATTGCTTGAGGCGGGGCCAAACCTGTGGGTGGGAACCCGGTATGGCGTGGCGCGCCTGGTACGCGAAGAGTTGGCGGAGGTGGTGGCGGGCCGTAAAAAGGTTCTGGCTCCCCAGGTGTTCGGACGCAACGAGGGGATGAGGGAAGAGCAGTGCGCCAGCGGATTCGGGAATCTTGCCGCCCGGGACGCGATGGGATCCCTGTGGTTTTCATCCCTCGATGGGCTGGTGAAAATCGACCCGAACCGGGTGGTGGAGAAAAGCCACGTCGGGCTCCGGGTTTATATTGAGACGATCATGGTTGGAGAAAACGAGGTGGTGTCATCCCTCAGCGCGGGAATGCATGAACCGGTTTCCTTGACGATTCAGCCCGGTGAGGGGCCGCTTTCCATCCATTATACCGCTCCATTCTTTTCAGCACCGGATCAGGTTCAATTCAAGCACCAGCTGGAAGGGTATGACCTGACCTGGTCGGCGCCGACGGCCTCACGGTCGGTCATGTATTCAAGGTTGTCGGCAGGAAGTTACCGTTTCCGGGTGATGGCGGGAATGGGCGGCGCGTGGAGGGAGTCGTCGCAGGTGGTGACCCTTGTCGTCAGGCCGTTTCCCTGGCAGCAACCGTGGTTCTGGCTGGTGGCCGGGAGTCTGGCGCTGGCCTGGATCTGGCTTGTGGTGCGCGCCCAGGAGAAGCGCCGGAGCCGGAGCCGGTTCAGGGAAATGGAGCGGCAGCGTATGCTGGAGCGGGAACGGTCCCGCATTGCCCAGGATCTGCACGATGATCTGGGGGCCTCCCTGACGGAAGTCGGGCTGTTGAGCGCGGTGGCGCAGCGGCCTGCGGTGTCGCCTGAGCGTGCCCGGCATTATCTCGGCGAGATTACTGAAAAAATCCGGGTGATGGTGGATACGCTGGATGAAATCGTCTGGGCAATCAATCCGCGGAACGACACGGTCTCCTCGCTGGGGAACTATTTCTGCGAGTGCGCGCAGCGGATCATGCAGTTGACCGCCATCCGGTGTCACCTTGACCTGTCGCCGGATCTGCCCGCACATCCGCTCGATCCGGACCGCCGTCATAACCTCTTCCTGGCCTTCAATGAAGCCCTGAACAATGTGATCCGTCATTCCGGCGCCACGGAGGTGCGGGTCCGGATCGTTGACGAACAGGGCCGGCTGGAAGTGACGGTGGAGGACAATGGGCGGGGGATTCCGAAAGGGCCGATGGCCGAGGGCGCCGAGGGGTTGAACAGTATGCGACGCCGGCTGGAGCGGATGGGCGGACAGTGTGAGATCAGCGCCCGGGCTGGACAGGGAACCTCGGTCCGCTTTATTGTTCCGTTGGAAGAAAAGGGGGAGCGATGATCAGGGTTGGCATAGTGGAAGACAGCGCCGGGGTGCGCCGCACGCTTCAGGCGATGCTGGATGACACGCCGGGGTTCACTTGTATTTGCGCCTGCGGAAGCGGCGAGGAGGCCTTGAAGGTCATTCCGAAAGATCCGCCGGATGTGGTGCTGATGGATCTCCACCTTCCGAACCTCTCGGGGATTGAAACCACCGAGCGGCTCAAGCAGATGCTTCCCAGGCTTAACATCATCATGATCACGGTCTATGCGGATACGGATAGCGTCTTCAAGGCGCTGCGCGCCGGGGCCATCGGGTATTTGCTCAAGCGGTCCTCCCCGGAGGAAATCCTGAATGCCATCACGGATGTGTCGAAGGGGGGCGCGCCGATGACGAGCGAGATCGCGCGCAAGGTGGTGGCGGCTTTCCAGGAGCCGACCGCGGCGAAGACGGAGGAGGAGGGAATCTCGCGGCGCGAACGGGAAATTCTCGAGGCGCTGTGCCAGGGGGATTCGAACCAGAACATCGCCGCCAAGCTGAGCCTCAGCATCGAGACCGTCCGCTGGCACCTCAAGAAGATCTACGAAAAGCTTCACGTCAACAGCCGCACCGAGGCGATGGCGAAATTCATGTCGCAACCGCGCCGCTAGGTTCTATCAAAAACCACCCGTTCGGGGGGATGACAGGC
>JBAXRC010000459.1:0-2312 GCA_037131415.1 bacterium
GTGCGGGCGTAGCCGTAACGGTGCTGGAAAGCGTCTGCACCGGGCAGGTGTACGTTCCGGCGCTGGTCATGATGCTGAAAAGCGGGGCGGCTCCGCTACGCTGTACCCTGTATCTGCTTCTATACAATTTGATTTTCGTGATGCCGCTTGCCATTGTGCTGGCATTGACCTGCGGGGGGATGAGCACGCCCGCCCTGATGGACTGGAGCCGGCGGAATGTGACGGTCAGCAAGATTCTGCTGGGCCTGTTCTTTGTAGGAATGACGGCACTGATGGTGGCCTTGCGATAAGGGAGCAACGTGTGACTAAGGTGAGGGAGAAGAGAGAGCAGCTGTTTTTTCTGGCGGTCATCCTGGTGGTGACGGTGATTGCCTATGGTCCGCTGGTGGGAGGGGTATGGGGACTGAGCCTCCAGACCACCCAGGCGGTAAATGCCTTCATCCTGCTGGGAGTGGCCTTTCTTGATGCCCTGTTTTCGGTGCTCAAGGTCCAGTCGTTTCGTCCGGATATCAATTCCCACGGCTTGCTGTTGTTCGGTATGTCATGTCTGGCGCTGGTCGCGTCCTCCCTGTCGGGGATCTGGCCGCTGGCGCTTCTTGGTTTGTGCCTGAATGTGGGGGCGCTGCTTTCCTTCTGCTTTGGACGAAGCGGCGTCAGGATGTTTTATCCGGCCCTGGCAGGGTTTGGCGTGATTGCCACGATGCTGGTCCTGGTTCCGCAAGTTGACCGGTGGCTCCGCCTGATGTCCGGGACGGTTTCGTCCTGGGTGCTTCCGGTCCTGGGGATCCGTTCCGACCTGGTGGTGCAACAGGATCCCTTCCAGGTGATCCTGGTGGCGGAGAAAGGGGCGGGGGTGTTCAATGTGGCCACGGAGTGCAACGGGATGGGGATTCTCATGTCCTCCCTGGCGCTGGCGCTGATCCTGTTGCCGCGCCGTCGCCGTTCCTGGCCTGGGGTGGTGTTGTTGCTGCTGGGGGCGGCCGGAGTCGGGCTGTTGTTCAATACGATCCGGATCATCGGGATTGCCACGGCGACGCTAAAGACGGATATTTCCTATCCGCTTATCCATGAGGGGTTGGGCTCCATGATCTACCTGCTGGCACTGGGCGGGGTTTACGGGATGAGCCTGCTTACTGGAAGCCCTGTTCCATGTTGTCCCGGTCCGGCAGTTCCTTGTACTGAACGCGGTGCTTGAGAATCAGTTCCCATTGCTTGGCGTACTTCAGGAAGGCCCCGTAGGAGGCCATCAGGGCAATGGCCAGTCCATGGCGGCCATCCATGAATCCGCGCCGCAGGATATATCCCTTGAGAAAGCGGAAGATGGGGTGTGTCAGCATGTCCAGCCAGAAGAATTTCCCGCCCTGGACAAAGCGTTGCTGCGCGGTGATGCCGGAGAACCGGTTCAGGGTGTTGATGTGGTCTGCCAGATCATCGTAAGTGTAATGGTAGATCGGGTGCCGGAGCCGCTTGACGGGGCCGCGGACAATGACCTTGTCGTGGGGTTCCTGGCCCTCCGTGCGGCCGTAGTCCTTCTTGAAGAGGCGGAGCTTCACATCGGGATACCATTCCCCGTGCCGGATCCACCGGCCGAGGTAGTAGACCTGGCGGGGAAATTCATAGCCGATGTATTTCCCTGTTCCGGTCTCGAATTCCTTCAGGATCTCATTGCGAAGGGCGGGCGACACTTCTTCATCGGAATCCATGAACAACACCCACGGGTGCTGGGCGAACTCGCGCACGGTGTTACGCTGCCCCACATAGCCGCGCCATTCACACTGGTGGACATTGGTGGTGAACTGGCGGCAGATTTCCATGGTGCGATCCGTGCTGAAACTGTCCAAAACGACGATTTCATCACACCAGGTCAGGCTTTCCAGACAACGGGCGATTTTGCGTTCCTCGTTGAAGGTCAGGATACAGGCTGATATTTTTTCGCGCATGGGTTCCTTTTCAGGGAGCCGGGGTTACGGCGTTGGTTGAAGTGCTATTGGTGCCCGTTTCCGGCACGACCGGCCGCGGTGGCGGGGTGGGTCCGTTGGTGAACATGCCCTGCGCCGTCTTGAGGTCGGCCTCAGATTGTCCGGTTGAATCGGCTTCCGCGCGCGAAGGAATTTCCCCTGCCTGTTTCAGGAAAAGGGTGGCGCCAGCCAGTTCCTTCCGGGCCTCGTCGGTGTCCGGATAGGTATTGGTTTTCATGGAAACAAGGAGGTCGACCGCTTCCACCACCTCGGGCGGCCTGGAGGTGAGGGTGATTGACGGATGGATGAGAATCCGGGGGATATTGGTGACGACAAAGTCGTTCTGGTCGGGGT
>JBAXRC010000460.1:0-2311 GCA_037131415.1 bacterium
GCGGAAGGTGATTCCCGCCCTTTTCGCCCTTTATTGCCAGGGTTATCTTCCTGACGACTTCCAGATTTATGGCCTGGCGCGAACCCCGTATGACCAGGAGGGGTTCCGGCTGAAAATCGCGGAGAACCTGACCTGCCGTTACACTCCGGGCGAATCGTGTGCCGGAAAATCGGAAGCGTTCCTGAGCCATTGCCATTATTGCCAAGGCCTGTATTCTTCCAGTGATTCCTTCCTGGATCTATTCCAACTGATGCGTTCCGTGGAGGGGGAGGGACCGGTCAACCGGATCTTCTACATGGCGATTCCGCCTGCGGTCTTTATGCAGGTCGCCTTAGCGCTGGGGGATTCCGGACTTGTGACCTGCGGCGACCGCGAGGAGTGGGTACGGGTTGTCGTTGAGAAGCCGTTTGGCAGGGACCGGGCAACGTCCGATGCCTTGGTTCAGGAAATGCACAAGGTCTTTACCGAGGAGATGACCTACCGGATCGATCATTATCTCGGGAAGGAAATTATCCAGAACCTGATGGTGCTTCGGTTTGCCAACATCATCTTTGAGCCGCTCTGGAACCGGAACTTCATCCAAAGCGTCCGGATACGATGGGCGGAGCCGGTGGGTGTCGGGCAGCGGGGTGGCTATTTTGACGGGTCCGGGATCATTCGGGATGTGATGCAGAATCACCTGCTCCAGGTTCTGGCGCTTCTGGCAATGGATCCGCCAGCCAAGTTGGAGGCCGGTCCGGTTCGTGATGCCAAGGTGAAGTTGCTGAGGGATGTCCTGCCGGTTTCGATGAACGACTTCGTGGTCGGGCAGTACGGGGCCTCGGAATCCGGCCTGCAGCCGGCCTATACCGCAGAGGCCATGGTGCCCCCCCGTTCGCTGACGCCGACGTATGCGGCGGCGGAGTTGCGGATCAATAATCCCCGGTGGGAGGGGGTCCCTTTCCTGATGGAGGCCGGGAAGGCGCTGGATGAGCGGATCAATGAGGTGCGGATCCGCTTCCATGAGGTTCCCCACGGCTTGTTTGACCGGTGGGGTGCGATGATGCAAGCCAATGAACTGGTGATCCGGATCCAGCCGGATGAGGCCATTTCCTTCAAGATCATGAACAAGGCGCCGGGCTTGGACCTGGAATTGATCCGCACCGAGCTGAATCTCCGTTATCAGTCGGCCTTCAAGGCCTTGATCCCGGACGCCTATGAGTGCCTGCTTCTCGACGTGATCCAGGGTGACCGTAATCTTTTCATCCGGTCCGATGAACTGGCGGCGGCCTGGGATGTGTTTACGCCGGCTCTCCATCAGTTAGAATCTGGGCATGTGGTGCCTGAGCGTTATCCCTATGGAAGTTCCGGCCCCGCCGCCGGCAAGGCCCTGATGGCCAGGCATGGCAGGTGATGATGACGGCTTTTCATCTGACGAAATTCCCGACACCGGATGAGCTGACCCTTGCGGTGACGGATTGCCTGGGAGACGCACTCCGCGATGAAGACGGCGGTCGGGTCGGCATTTTGCTCCCGGGCGGCACAACCCCTGTGGCGGCCTATCAGGAGCTCTGCCGCCGGAAAATCGTGGCATCGGGAAAGATTACGATCCTTTATTCCGATGAGCGGCATGTTTCTCCCGATGCGCCGGAGAGCAATTACGGCATGACGCGCCCGCTATTGAAGTCCTTGTCCATTCCCGATGACCGGGTGATCCGGGTTCATGCCGAGCTCGACCTGGCGGCAGCGGCGGAGCGGTATCACCGCGATCTGGAGCGTTTCCTGGAGGGCGGGGGCCGTTTATCCCTGGGTTTTTTGGGGCTTGGACAGGACGGGCATACCGCCTCGCTTTTTACCCCTGCGGATGTGGAACGGGGGCAGGGGCGCTATGCGGTGGCAGTGCCCAGGGCGAAAAAACCGGACCGGATCTCCGTCACACCCGGCCTATTGCGGCGAATTGAGCGGGTGATCATCCTGGTGTCCGGTCCGGATAAGCGCGAGATTGTTGAAAAACTGATCCGGACGCCCCATGAGGTCACCGCAGCCCATGCCCTTCGGGATGTCCCTGACGTGGAGATCTGGCAGGCTGTGAAGAGTGAGGCGTGAAGCTCCCTCGCCTGCTTGCCTTGTTCCCTCACCTATGGGAAAAGCCGTGCAAGGAGCCATTCGACGTCGGCTTGGGTGATGAACTTTGGGTTAGCGCGGGTTGAGCCTGACCCCAGAGTTTCCCTGATGATCATGTCCTTTTCACGCAACGGTTTCCCGGCGAAAGGGGAGGGCATGTCGAGCCGTTCCATAAGATCCCGGATGCGGGTCAGGAGATCACCCCCTA
>JBAXRC010000461.1:0-2297 GCA_037131415.1 bacterium
CCTCCCACACCACCGTATATACGGATCACGTGTACGGCGGTTCGGCTGTAAGAAAGCAGTCATTACCCTAGAAGGACCAATCCGAGTTTCTGCGTGAAGTAGTCTTCGGGCAGGGCCGTGTGTAGCGCGCTTTGCTTGCTGATCCGCCACGGCCCCTTGCGCGTATTTCCCATACTGTACGCCCATCGGGGATGAACGCCGCGTGCGAGTAACTCGCGCACCTTCGTTCTCGGAAGGCGCCACTGGCTCCAAACGTAGGCACGAAGCCGACGCAGTATCCAGTCGTTCAGCGGCCGGGTCAGGTTTTGAGATGTTCCCGTTTTGAAATATCCCCACCAGCCCCGGATGTAATCATTCAGTTCCCGTATGATCCCGTTCAGACTCCGCCCACGGTCCCGAGCTGTCAAGGCCCGGATTTTCTCTTTGAATCGCCGCAGGCTCTTCTCATGCACTCCGATTCGGGTTGCCCCGAAGATCCGCGTTATGCGGAACCCCAGATAGCGAACCAACCATGGACGGCTCACGCAGCTTTTCGCCTCGTTCACCTCCAGTTTCAGTTTGCGAATCAGGTATCGGCTTACACTTTGCATCACTCGCTCTCCCGCCATCTTGCTTTTGACATAGATCATACAGTCATCAGCGTAGCGGACGAAACGAAGCCCCCGCTTCTCAAGCTCCTTGTCGAGCTCATCGAGCACAATGTTTGACAGCAAAGGTGACAGCGGGCCGCCCTGTGGCGTTCCCTCGCCGGGTTCTTCTAACAGATCCCCGACCAGTATCCCGCTGTTGAGGAAGGCGCGAATCACACGAAGCACCCGCTTGTCTGTGATTCGCTGGGCCAGCCTGCTTAACAACCGGTCATGATTGACCCGGTCGAAAAACTTGGCCAGGTCAATATCTACCACATGGGTATAGCCGTCCTCGACATAGCGCTGTGCCTGCTGGATGGCCATCTGTTGTCCTCGGTTAGGGCGAAACCCATAACTGTATTCCGAGAACGTAGGGTCCCATATCTCCTGTAGCACCTGCGCCATGGCTTGTTGAACAAAGCGGTCGATCACCGTGGGGATACCCAGTTGCCGGACACCTCCGTCCGGTTTCTTGGTCTCTTTCCGGCGTACTGGCAAGGGCTTGTAACTCCCCTCCAGCAAACTTGCTTTGATCTTCGTCCAATGCCGCCGCAGATAACCCCGAAGCTGATTGGTTTTCATCCTATCGACTCCGGCTGCTCCTGCATTTTGCTCGACCCGTTGCAGGGCCTTCTCAATGTTCTCTCGCTCACAGATAGATTCCATGAGCCGGATTTCTCCTGCCGGACTTTCGGATAATCGTTTTGCTATGAACGCATGATGGCCGCGGCCTGACTGGTTTTGCTCCAGTTCCCCAAGTTCCATCGACATCTGCCTTGCTTTCATAAAATTCGGTTCCTACTTTGTCCACTCACTCTTTGCGGCCCACTCGGACCGCCTACCGTTCAGGCCTTTGAGGGTAACTTTGCGGCTTGGCCTATCTGTTCATCCCCGCCTCTTAAGCTTTGGAGTGCCTCACTAGCCTTGCCTGTCCACCCTCTCGTATGCCCTCTGCTGACTTCCGCCGTGCGTTCACCGGCCTTGCGGTCGGTTAAGTTCCGCTCGTGCGGAACACCCGGCGGATCTCCCGGGGTCATCCCATGTTGTTTTCAGCGCGTAACCGTCGGAGCTACAAAGCGTGCCATCTTGATAACTGGAGGACTTCCGGTTGTGTTGCACCCTCGTCCCTGTACGCCTTGCCTATATCCGCTTCTCTGTTCGATCAGCCCACGCATTCGCCTCTGGCTTCTTCTCCGCTCCCTTCACAGGGATACAGTTGCCTTTGGCTACCCTTCGCCGTTATCTAACTGGGGCAGGACTTGCTTCCTTGATTTCGTCCAACTTTCCGCTAGGCTTGACCCCATGAAGAAAGTTGGTACGCTCGCGGAGCGCACCTGCAAACAACCGGGCTTGCCCGGCACACAACAAGCAACTCCAACGCTACCTCGCGTCCCGCTCGGAGGTTGAGTTGCAACGTTCGGGATGAAGATGATGATGAAGACGATCATAACCGTGGCAATTATTGCGGCACCAATACTGATGTTTTCATCATGCTCGCCGTGCAGTGTCAGTCATGCAAGAGTCAAGGCCTCGGACGCCTCCATCGCCTCACTTCGTACTGCGGTCGAGTTGTACGCCAAGGACTGCGGAGTCTTTCCCCGCCAAGGTCATGGCCTTGCCGCCCTTCTGGCCGATCCCGGTCAAACTGGTTGGAAAGGACCCTATATT
>JBAXRC010000462.1:0-2284 GCA_037131415.1 bacterium
CCCTTATTCCGACCCCTTTCCCTTCCCTTCGCTTTTTCCTCAGTTTCCGCCAAAAATCCCACCCGCCATCCCTCGCTAAAAAATCCCAAAAAAACAATTGCCGCAATCTAGGTGTAGGCGTATATTATGAGCAGGAACGAAAAGGTTTCTAAAGGAGCAGCGGAGGACAACCATGAAAAAAATATGCGCGTTTTTGTTGAGCGTCGGTTTGATGGCTGCTGCCGTCCAGGCTGCTGACCAGGCTACCAGTGTGAATGCGGTGGGGTTTGAAAAGTTTAACGTTTCGACGGGGCAGTTAGCCCTCGTTCGGTGTGATTTTCTAACAATGGGTGCTTCGCTCACGGTAAGTAATGTTTTTGGAGCTACACTGCCGATAGGGGCGCAGCTGTATTTTTGGAATGGAACCAACTATCAGATTGAAACGTATTCGAGGTATTTTGTATCTCCTCCTGCCAATTATGCGACAAATTGGGCGCCGGGAACAAACTTGTTGGTGACTGGAAAGGCTTTTTGGATTAGGTTGCCAGCGGTTGCGCCGCAGTCAAGTTATGATGTAACAGTATCGGGAGAAGTTCCGGGATCGACGAGGCAGCCTTCTAACACTGTAAGTGTACTGCCAGGCTTAAACATGGTTGGATACTCGTATCCGACAACAATAGCTTGGACGAATACAACATTGGCCAAGCAGGCCGAAATTGGTGACAGATACAATGTGTGGGATGGGTCGTCATATAGCATATATAATTACGCAAGGGTCTTTGTTTCTCCTCCAGCAAATTATGCTACTAACTGGGGTGGCGGACAGTCTGTTGTATTGAATCCTGGACAAGGGTTTTGGTATAGCCGGGGTGTGAGTGCTTCTCCCATTAGTTGGACGGAAATCCTTCCCTATGTGATGCCCTGATGAGATGTGGTTTTGTCAATAATTTAAGGAAATAGTAAAATGAAAAAAATCATTGTTTTGCTTTCTGTTCTGATGTTGGCCACAACAATTCGGGCTGATATATCTGTTAATTGGACATCGACTGGTGCTTCGTATGATAGTGCTGGGACTTTTGCAACTTCGGACCGTTATATTCAGCTGTTGTGGAGTTCGGCTGATCCGGTTGCGGTTAATGCAGTCTGGGGGTCACCTAATTATTTGGCGGCTGGTGAGTATCAATTATACGGTGGTGCCGTTGGAAGTTGGGCGAATTTCGCAACAGATTTAGACGGAAATGTGACTTATGCAAATACAGCAGTAGGAGGGCAAACAATTACTGCAGGGTATTTGTATGTAAGGATTTTTGAGTCTTCAACAATTCTTGATTCGACAAAATACTATCAGTCGACAGCCATTGCCCCAACACTTCCAACGTATGATAGCCTTAACCCTTCAACTACGATTAATTACGACTGCACGAGCGGTAATTTAGTTACCCCAAGTACAGCAATGGTTGCGGTGCCTGAACCGTCCACTATTGGATTGTTGCTGGTAGGTGCTGGTTTAGTTGCATTCCGTCGTTTCCGTAAGGCTTAAAACCATTTAGGAATCTGAATTTGAAAGCCCTGCTCTTGCGAGCAGGGCTTTTTAATTAAGAGGGGGCAAGGGATAGGTTCTTTTTTATATTGGCCTGAAGTAGGGCCAAGTTTTCACGACGTCGCTGAAGATGGTCCAGTCTGGCGCTCCGAGCGAAGTGAGTGAGTAGGACGTGCTTTTACGACTAACAACCAACAACCAACGACTAACGACCAACAACCAACGAACGGAGTTGATAATGAACAGGATAACGATCTTTTGTGGCATGGCCTGGCTGGCGATTAGCAGCATTGCTTGTGCGGGGGATACCAATCTTGTGGTCGTAAGGACCATTGGATCGGTGAATAGGGAACTTGGTTCGCGTATACTATCATGGGTTTCAGGATCGATTTCACAAGCTACTGATGGAGGAGCTTTCGTAACCTCTGAAACCAATCTGGAGGCTATTGCCACAGCGGTCTCTCAGGCTCAGACGAACAAGGCGCAACTCGTACTGGTTTTGGCAGGTCAGTGTCGGGCAGCCGATCAGGCTCGGGTATTGACGAATGGGGTTGCGGTGGTGAATCTCAATGCCCTGAAGCTGGTCGACCTGACGAAGCCGGCCGCCCGGGAGACCTATGAGCGGCGGATTGAAAAGGAGTCAGTTTCCGGTCTGGCTACGCTGTTGAGTATGCCGCCATGTCCATTTCCTCAGTGCGCCCTCTATCAACACGAAAATGTCGAAGCCCTGGATGCAAAAGGGAGGAACTTGTGTCCGCCCTGTAC
>JBAXRC010000463.1:0-2272 GCA_037131415.1 bacterium
ATGTCCAAGGGCATGCCCTATGCCATAGACCTGATCACGGTGGCGATGGAAGCCGGGCAGGATTTCGGCGCGGCGGTTCGCAACCTGGTGAACGATGGTCCCCACGGACCGCTGCGTGATGAGTTTGGCGTCACCCTGCGCCAGGTCGAGCTGGGCAAGTCGCGGATTGAGGCGCTAAAGGCGATGGCGGATCGGATCCAGCTGGATGAGTTCCGCTCGCTGGTGACCTCGGTAGTGCAGAGCAGCGAGATGGGCGCGAGCATTGCGGCAACCCTCAAGATCCAGGCGGAAGAAATCCGGCGGGCGCGGTTCCATCGGGCGGAACGCCAGGCAGCCAGGGCGCCGTCCCTGATGTTGATTCCCACGGCCCTGTTCATTCTGCCG
This sequence comes from bacterium, assembly GCA_037131415.1. GTDB lineage: Bacteria > Verrucomicrobiota > Kiritimatiellia > CAIKKV01 > CAITUY01 > JAABPW01. The sequence continues at coordinate 385 of JBAXRC010000463.1, forward strand.
GCTGTGTTTATCATCATTGTGACACCGATCCTCATCCGGGCCATGGATTCCGGGGTGGGGAATTACATGAAGGGTGGAGGCTGAGCATGGCGTTGATCCTGACGATGGAAAAAGGTGAGCCCGCGGGTGCGGTCTTCACATTGACTCCCGGCGAGACTATTCTGGGACGGTCAAGTTCAGCGGCCGTCCGCCTCGGGTCGCCTGACATCTCCGGACTTCATGCGAAAATCACGGTTACGGGAACGACGGCCGTTCTCGAGAACTTGAGTCGCTTTGGCACCCAGCTGAACGGGGAGGATGTCGCCGGGCGTGTCACCCTGTCGAAGGGACAACGGATCGGGGTTGGCAAGGCGACCGTATTGATTTTCCAGCAGGTTGAAGAGAGGGGTGCCACCCTGGCCCAGGCAACTCTGGCGGCTTCACCTGAAACCCGAGGCACGGTGGCCGGCAAAGGGACGATTGCGGCGGCTCCCCCGTTTCCCCCGGCAGTTCCCGCCGCCTCGCTGCATGAGGCTGCTACAGGGAAGGGGATTCCGCCCCCTCAGCTTCCCCGGATAGCGCCTGCAGATGACAAGACCCGTGCCATGCCTTCAGGAGGCGCGCATGAGGCGGAGCCGATGTCCAGGCCCGACTGGACGACCGAGGTTGGGGCGGAAGGCGAGACCCGCGCCATGCAGACCCGGGCGGTATCGCCTGAAGAAATTGAATTCCTGAAGGTAGCCGAGCACAAGAAGGTACGGCAGCGGATGACGCTGGGGCTGGCCATTGCCATTCCGCTCCTGCTGCTGGTCATTATTTTCCGGCCACGCACTCCTCCGCCGGAGAAGGAGTTTGAATGGCCAAAGAATGCGGCGGGTGACTACCTGGATGCGTTTGAGCCATCACCCAGCGGCGGGTTCAAGGATGGCGGGTTCAATATTTCGTATCCCGGAACGGAGGGAGCTTCTAAAAAATCCATTCCAGGGGGGGTTGCGGTCAGCTGTAAGATCGGGCGTGATCTGGATATTCCCATGCAGGTGATCCTCCAGGAGGAGCTCGATCGGAAATTTGCAAACATGACGCGGGCCGCCATGGTTGAGGATTGGATGCAGCAGATGGCGGCCAGCGGGGGACGCTGGAATTTCGACAAGCCATCACTGGGCGTGGCCTTCCTGGGAAAGGAAAACGGAATTCCCACCGTCCGGATCACCTACCAGCGGGATGGAGATGGTTCCTGGTTCGGGGTGGCCACCCTGATGCGGCATGGCATCCGGCGGATTGCCATCCGGGCGGAAGCGCCCTCCGTCGAGCGGGTTCGTGCGGAGCGGATCCTGTCGGCGAAATTCATGAGCCCTTCGATCGATTTCTGCCGGTCCTATTGGGAGCCCGTTCAGGATCTTCCGAAAATCGAGGAAGCGGATATTCTTCGCCGGGTCCGGCAGGAGCTTGACCGGGTGGCCCCGGCGACCTGGGGGGAGACCGATTCGCTGCTGGCGGGATTGCTGACTAAGGTGGCCCGCGAGGGGAATGCCGATGTCGAGACGCAGGCGCTCCAGCTCCTGGCCCGGTTGAGGGAGCGTGAGGCGCTCTGGTTCAACAGCCAGCAGCTTGCCTTTGACGCCGCCGTGATGCAGGGCAGTCCCAAGCGCGCCAAAAAAATCGCGGAATTCACCAAGGGAATTTTCTCAAATGAAGAGGACCAGCGTTACAACACTGTCCGAAAGTGGAAAACGGAGCCCTGACCACCATGCTTATCCGACTCGAACATAACGGCCGTATCATTCACGAAATCAAGTCCAACGAGATTTCCGGAGAACTGACCATTGGGCGCAGCAGCACCTGCACCTGGCCGGTGCCGAAAGAGGATACCGTGTCCAGTTCCCGGCATGCCTGCCTGTTCCTCAAGGGG